>JACRLM010000085.1 GCA_016235255.1 Nitrospinota bacterium
AAGTCGGGGGGCCTATCTTCACACAAGCTCGATGGCTTCAGAACACCTCGGCCTCCCCGGAATCGAATGCCTTATACATATGAGTATGCTCTGATTTTGAATGTACAAGAACACCCCGATGAGCATTTGGGCAACAGCCCGGCCCGTCCACGGTCTTTGGTTTTTAAGTAGCGCCACAATCTATTTCCGCCTGTAGAACATGCTCCTGTCCACCTTCAAAAGGTCGGCGGCGCGGCTTTTGTTGTTGCCGCAGCGCTCCAGGGTGATGCGGAGGATCTCGTTGGTGATCCCGTCCAGCGAAAGGGCCTCGTATGGCATCGATATCTCGAACTTGGCCATAGGTCCGCCGTCCCCTTCGCCGGTTGCCGGGGCCGCTTCCATTGCGTTCTTGATTATCAGGTGGTCCGGCTGGATCAGTTCGTCGTCTGTCAGGATCGCCGCCCGCTCCATGCAGTTGCGAAGCTCGCGCACGTTTCCGGGCCAGGAATAATTGACCAGCATCTCCAGGGCGTTCTCGGAAATTCCCGGCAACTGCTTGCCAAACTCGCTGCGGAACTGGTCGAGGTAAAAGTGGCAAAGCAGCGGGATGTCCTCCTTGCGTTCGCGCAAGGGGGGTATGGTGATGGGGAAGGCGGATATCCTGTGATACAGGTCCTCCCGGAACGCGCCTGTTTTCACCATCTCCACAAGGTTCTTGTTCGTGGCCACGATCAGCCGGAAATCGGCCTTCACCGGGACGTTGGACCCCACCATTTCGAACACGCGCTCTTCAAGCACGCGCAAAATCTTCGCCTGCAGGTCGTAAGGCATGTCCCCTATCTCGTCTAGCAGGATGGTCCCTTTCTGGGCGGCGTCGAACTTGCCGGGGCGGTTGCGGTCCGCCCCCGTGAAGGCGCCTTTGACATGGCCGAAAAGCTCGCTTTCCAGCAGGCTTGAGGGGATGGCGGCGCAGTTGACGGCCACAAAGTTGTTCTCCATCCGCTCGCCGGCCACATGGATGGCCCTGGCCAGCACTTCCTTGCCAACGCCGCTCTCCCCGTATATGGCCACGGTGGTGTTCGGTATCCTGGACACGCGCTCGGCGAGCTTTAGCGCCTCCACCATCGCCTTGGACTTTGTGATAATGTTCTGGAAGCTGTAACGGCTCAAAAGCTGGCTTTTAAGCTTCCTGTTCTCTTCAGTCAGCTTGTGGCGCTGCAGGGCCCGGACTATGGTGGTGCGCATGCGCTGTGGTTCGCACGGCTTCTGGATATAGTCGTCCGCCCCTTCTTTCATGCTGGACACGGCGCTGTCCACCGTGCCGTATCCGGTGAGCATGATGAAAGGTATCTGGCCGTATCTGGCCCGCGCCTCGCGCAGAAGATCCAGCCCGTTCATCTCCTGCATCTGGTAGTCGGACATGATCAGGTCGATATCGTTGTTTTCCAGGATCGCCAGCGCGTCTTTGGCGGCCATGGCCGTAAAGCATCCGAATCCCCACGTCTCCATGTTCATTGCGAGGATCTGGAGCATTATTTCGTCATCGTCCACCACGAGGACTTTAGCGCCCCTGACGAAGGCCTCGTCGCTTTCAGCAGGATACTCCGCCACCTTGACCTCTTTTTTGCGGCAAACCAACGCTCATGACAAACCGGCAAACCGGACTGACGCCGAAATAATGGTCCACCACCGGCCCGCCTGAATTTTCATATATTTAACGATGCCGTCCGCCATATTATTTACCAGCCGCCGTGAAATTACAATGGTGGCATTAAATGCACCTTTGGCCCGGGCATGGCTGGCGGACGCAACCTGCCAGCCGCTCCGGGATTTTTATGTCACGGTCCGGCATAATTGGATATACAATACCCGTTGCTTGGATATTGAAAACATGAAAGCGGAATGAGCGAAACACTGGGAAGACAGCTTGCTTCGGCAAGGGCCAAGAAAGGCGTGTCCGTAGAGGAAATCGCCAGGCTTACGAGGATAAACGCCAAATTCATCAGGATGCTCGAGGAGGACAGGTATGACCTTCTTCCCGGACTGGTGTTCATAAAAGGGCTTTTGCGCACATACTCCGGCGTGCTGGGGCTGTCCGCCGAAGAGATGGTGGCCAAATTCGAGGGGCTTGGCGTGGAGATCGCCGACCGCAGCCCGAAGCTTATTTCAATGCCGCTCAATCCCAAGACCGGCATGGGCAAAAAGATCGCGGCCGGCGTGGCGGCGTTGGCCGTGGTGGCCTGGCTGTTCTATTATTTCCTCAGCCCGTCAGCCGAAGCGCCTGATAAGACCATCGAGCAGCAGATCAAAAACAGGGAAATCAAGACTCCAACGGTAGTAATTACTCCCCAGGAAGCAAAACCGGCCGAGACAGCCGCCCTTGAGACAACAAATGCCCCTGCGGCGGCCCCTGCGGCGCCAGCGCCCGTTACGGAAAAAAAGGATGCTGCGCCGGTCACCCCTCTCGTGGCAAAACCGGCGGCTCCTGCCCCTGTGGCCAATACCGTTGCGGCAAAACCGGCGGCTCCGGCCCCGGCCTTGGCAAAAAGGGAGGCAACGCCAGCCCCAGTGGCTCCGGCCACGGTCAAACCAGCCGCTCCAGCCCAGGGGGTCACGCACAATAATACAGATCAGCCTGCCGATGGGAACGACTCCCAGAATCACAAACTCATTATAACCGCCAGCGAAGAAACGTGGGTCAGCGTCTCGATGGACTCGGCGGGGTCAAAGCAGATGACGTTGCAGCCGGGCCAGAGCGTCTCTTTCAAGGCGAAAAAGCGGTTCAAGCTGACGGTGGGCAATGTCAGCGGGACAAAAGCGCGGCTGGACGGCGAGGATGTCAGGTTCCACCACGTTCTGCAGAACGTGGTGACGGACATGGAGATACCGGTAAAGCCCAGGCCGGCTGAATAATCATACAAACAATTACTTTAAAACAAGGTCACAGGTGAACGACAATTCATTGCCAGATTACGACGAAAACGGGGATGATCCTCTGTCCAACCGCGCGGCGGCAAGAAGGGCCAAGCGGGAATCCCGCAGGGTGACCGGCCGCCCGGCAAGCATGAGGCGCAAGACGCCGGGAATGGCGGCTGGAGGGGAAGATTCGGGCCAGAGCGGCGCTTTGCCCTCGCGTGAGTCCAGGACTCCGCTGGATGAGCGCCCCGCCCAGAAAAGCAGGACAAGAAAACCTGCCGGGGACCGGCTTTCCGGGGAACGCAGGCCAGAACGCGCTCCTGTCCGGAAAAGAAGGGAGCCGATGCGGGAGCCGGAGCCTAAAAGGCCCCGCCAGACAAAGGCCAGGCCCAGGATTGAGGAAGAAGGATTCGAGCTGCGGTCCCAGCCGGACGGCACGTTGCATAGGGTAAAGATCACCAATAAAAAACCGGGGGAGAAGACTATCCGCGCAAGGCGCCAGGTGCGAGAGGATCCATACGGCCCGGGGCCGGGCCCGGCGATTTTCCCGTCGGCGGCCCCTGAAGTGGGCGCGTGGCGCCGGATCGAAAGGGACTTGCGGCGCGGCGCCGTGGACGACAGGGTCGGCCAGTCGGCGGCGTTCCTTTCCAAAACGCTGGGGGCGGCTCCAAGGGTCGCCGTGATATTGGGAACGGGCCTTTCGCAGGCCGCTTCCTTCAGCGGCGGGAAATCGGCAAGTTTTTCCGAAATCCCCGGGTTTCCCGAGGCCAGGACTCCGGGCCATCCCGGAATCGTCCGTTCAGTCCATGTTGAAGGTGAGCCGGTGATCTTCTGCGAGGGGAGAGTGCATTATTATGAAAGCGGAAGCATGGCCGACGCCGCGCATGCCGCGTTGACATTTGCGCGGATGGGGGTGGAGCGCCTGATAATCACCACCGCCGCCGGGGCCCTGAACTCCGATTACGCCTTGGGGGACGTCATGTTTGTGGAGGACCATATCAACATGATGGGGGACAACCCGCTTTTCGGGATGAATCCCGGGAGCGGCCCGGCGGTCTTCCTGGACGTGACGAATCTTTATGAAAGAGACGTGATAGACGATTCGGACAGGATCAGCCGGCGGGCCAGGATGCGCCATCACGTGGGCACATTGGCGGCGATGCGCGGGCCGGTCTATGAAACGCGCGCCGAAAGAAGGCTGTTGACGAACATGGGGGCGGACGCAGTGTGCATGTCGGTGGTCCCGGAGGCGATAGCCGGCGCATACGCCGGCGCGAGGGTGACGGCGCTGGCGCTGATCGTGAACAGCGCGCTTGATGACGGCGGCATGGCGCTCACGCACGACGCTGTTGAAAGCGAGGCGGCGCGGCACTCCCTGGCGTTAAAACGGCTTATTTCTGCGGTGATAGCGCGTTGACGGGGGTCTTGATGAACTTATCCATTGAAGGCCCGGCCGCTTTTATGGTATAAATTCTAAAAATTCAAATAGTAACATGGCAAAGCTGATCATAACGTACAAGGACAAGGTCCTGCAGGAAATCGAGATCGCAAGGACCATCACCATCGGCAGGGAAACCGGGGATATCCTTATTAAAAACCCGGCCGTCTCCGCCCGCCATGTGAAGATAGAAAAGTCCGGCGCCCAGTTTATCGCGGTGGACTTGAACAGCACCAACGGCACGTTCGTCAACGACGAGCGGATAACACAAAAAGAATTGAAGACCGGCGACATGATCACCGTGGGCCGCCACGTGCTCAAGTTCGAGGATCCTGAGCAGCAATCTTCGGACGCTTCTTTCGGCTTCGGGACCGAAGACCTGGGCGGACAGACGCTGATGATGGACTCGTCGAAGATAAAGGCGATGATGGCCGCCGCCGGAGGCCCCGCCCCCAGCGGGGAAACACAGCAGACCACCACCAGGCGGGACGCGCCCAAGCTTTTCCTGATGCAGCCGTCCGGCGCCCCAAAAGTTGTGAGGCTGGAAAAAGAGTCCACAATGATCGGCTCTTCAGACACGTCGGACATACAGATCAAGGGGCTTACCATCGGCAGGGTGGCCGCCGTGATAGCCAAGGCGGGGGACAAGTACGAGATCACTTTCCAGGGCGGCATGGCCAAGCTGAAGGTGAACGGCAAGCAGGTGGACAGGCAGATCCTCGCCAACGGCGACAAGTTCTCTATAGGCTCCTACAACTTCGAGTTCCGCACGGAGCTTTAGGGCCGACGCGCCAGCCATCCAGGCCGGCCGGCGGTGATGCGGGTAGCACCGCCTGATCCCGGTTTAATTCCAGGTTCTATCCATTTTTTCTGTGACGCCGTATAATATCGAAAGATATCGGGGTGAATTGATGAAAAAGGAAATAATATTCCAGGTCGAAGAAGATGCGGAGGGCGGATTCATCGCCAAGGCCACCGGATATGCGATTTTCACACAGGCCGATTCTATCGAAGATCTGAAAAAAAATGTCCGTGAAGCCGTGGACTGCCATTTTGAGGACGATGAAAAGCCTTCGCTGATTGAAATTCTTTTCCAATGATCCTTACTGTTTCCAAACAAGCAACGTGTCCAGAATAGACACCGACTTCCTCGTGATCGGCTCCGGCATCGCGGGGCTCACCTTCGCCCTCAAGGCTGCCAGACACGGCCAGGTGGCGCTTGTCACAAAAAAGGAACTGGCCGAGTCCAGCACAAACTACGCCCAGGGGGGGATCGCCGCCGTCATGGGGGAGGACGACTCCTTCGAGCTGCACATGGCCGACACCCTGACCACCGGCGCCGGGCTTTGCCACCAGGACGCGGTGAGGATACTGGTGGAAAGCGGCCCGGCCATGATCCGGGACCTTATCGAGTTTGGCGTGCGGTTTTCAAGCGGGGAACGGGCCGGCGGGCTGGACCTGGGGCGCGAAGGGGGCCACACCAGGAGGCGCATCGCCCACGCAAACGACCTTACGGGGGCGGAGATCGAAAAGGCGCTCATCGAATCGGTCAAGCGCTCGCCGAACATACGGGTGTTCGAGAACCATATCGGGGTAAACCTCGTTTCCACCGCCAAACTCCGCCCGGAGCGGGTGGCCGCAAAATCGCCCGGTGACGCCTGCGTGGGGGCGTATGTGATGGACAAGGCGTCGGACACGATAAACGTATTTTCCGCCAAGGCCACATTCCTGGCCACCGGCGGGGTGGGCAAGGTGTACCTGTACACATCCAACCCGGACATCGCCTCCGGCGACGGGATCGCCATGGCCCGCAGGATCGGGGCAAAGGTGGCGAACATGGAGTTCATGCAGTTCCACCCCACATGCCTTTTCCACCCGCTGGCCAAGTCGTTCCTGATATCCGAGGCGGTGCGGGGCGAAGGGGCGCAGCTCAAACTGGCCAACGGCTCCACGTTCATGGAAAAATACCACCCCATGGGGTCTTTGGCCCCGCGCGACATCGTGGCCCGCGCAATAGACCGGGAGATGAAAAAAAGCGGAGACGACTGCGTGTACCTGGACACCCGGATGATAGACCCGGAATGGTTCCCCAAAAGGTTCCCGAACATTTTCGCCACATGCCTTTCCTTCGGGTTCAATCCCACCACCCAGATGATCCCCGTGGTGCCGGCCGCCCATTACATGTGCGGCGGAGTGAATACCGACCTGGACGCCCAGACATCCATCCCCGGCCTTTTCGCCGCGGGGGAATGCGCCCACACCGGGGTGCATGGAGCCAACCGGCTGGCGAGCAACTCGCTTTTAGAGGCGGTGGTGTTCGCCGACAGGGGGGCCAAAAGCGCCCTGCAACGGGTAAAAGCCGCGAGAACCGGAGATTTTGTGATTCCTGATTGGGACTACGGCAAAGCTGTGGACGCGGACGAGCAGGTGGTGATAACCCATATGTGGGACGAGATACGAAGGCTCATGTGGAACTACGTTGGCATCGTGCGCACGGACAAGCGGCTTGCCCGGGCCAAGAACCGCATATCCCTTCTCGTCCGGGAGATAGAGGACTATTACTGGAACTTCGTGCTCACCCCGGACCTCATCGAGCTTCGCAACCTGGCCCTCAACGCGGAGCTGATAATAGATTGCGCCATGCGCCGCCGCGAGTCACGCGGGCTGCATTACAACCTTGACCATCCGGAGCCCGACGACGGGGCATTTCTCAAGGACACGGTGGTCTGACAGGCGGAAGGCGATTCCCCGGCGCAATAAGGCTCCAAGGGCCGATATTCATGTATTTTTCTTATATTATTATAATTATAACCGCCGCCATCATATTGATATGTATATGCTTCCGTTTTTTGCATTGATTCTAATGTGATTTGGGAGTATTCATTATTCATGTAATTCTGATTTGGTCCATGTGGTGGAGGTATTTACCATGTTCAGGATTTCGTATTTTCTTTTCGCTACGGTTCCAGGCGCCCGCTGCATTTCACATGACCATTCCAGTCCACCATAGAAGCGCATATCTTTTCCGTTCTTTGCACCGTCCGTCTGGGGGAAACGCCGATTGATCGGTTGGGCGGGCACGTTCCTGGGTTGATTAGGCGGCTATTTATCTGGATTTGCCGCCGCGCCTGGAAAGGTCGCTCAAATGGCCGGTTCTGGTGGAATGGGGCTGTTGCCGAGGATTATCGCGCTGGCCGCGCTTTCGGTGACCCCCGCTTTTGCGCTCCTGCTTTACGGCGCCGTTGAAAACAGGCGCCACGCCGAAGAGGACGTCCGGTCCCATGTGGAACTTCTCAGCCATATGGTGATGGAAGAGCACAAGACGCTCATCGAGGGGATCCGGCAGGTCCTCATCGCCCTTTCCGTAAACGAGCTTGTGCGCCCCGGCACAGGGGGCAATTGCGACGCCATGCTGTCGGGGCTCATGACCCAATACCCTTTCTACGCCAATATCGCCGCCGTGCGCCCGGACGGCCGGGTCTATTGCAGCGCCGCGCCGCTGGCGGGCAGTCAAAACGTGTCGGACAGGTTGTATTTCCAGAAAGCCATGGCCACGGGAGATTTTTCCGCCGGGGAATACCAGTTTGGCCGCATTGTGAAAAAGAGCGTCATCATATTCTCATTGCCGCGCAAGAGCCCGGCGGGAGAGATACAATCCGTCCTTTATATCTCCCTTGACATCGAAAAGATGTACGGCCTGCTTGAAAAGCTCAACATCAGCCCGGGTGAATCGCTGCTTGTTTTGGACCGCAACGGGACTATCCTCGCCGGAAGACCGGACAACGGCATATGGAGAGGGATGCACGCGCGTGGTTCCAGGTTCATCCAGGCAATCCTGTCTTTAAAGCATGGAAGCGTGGAGATGCCGGGGGTGGACGACGTGGAAAGGGTAAGCTCGTTCTCGAACATCGACATAGGCGGCGAGCCTGCGCTTTATGTGGCCGCCGGGCTGGACCGCAAGGCAGTTCTCGCCGAAGTCAACCGCGTTTTCTTCTGGAATATCTCGTTGCTTGCAATCGCGTCATGCGCCTCCCTTGCGGCGGCGTGGATACTTGGAAAAGAATTCGTGGTGCGCAAGGCGGACATCCTGATGGGGACGATAAAAAAGTTCCGTGACGGCGACATGTCCGCGCGCAGCGGCATCACCCACAGCGGTGACGAATTCGGCGGGCTGGCCGAGGCTCTCGACCAGATGGCGGAGGCCCTGGAAAAGAGGACGGGCGAACTATGCTCGTCGCGGGGGGAATTGGACAAATTAAACTCGGAGCTGGAGGACATCGTGGAGGAACGGACGGCGCAGCTTTTGGCGGCGAACAAGGAGCTGGAGGCGTTCAGCTATTCGGTGTCGCATGATTTGAGGTCGCCGTTGCGCGCCATAGACGGTTTTTCGCTGGCGCTTATGGAAGATTTCGGGAACGAAATGAACGAGGAGGCCAACCACCATCTTGCCCGGATCAGGAGCGCCGCCCAGCGCATGGCGGCGCTGATAGACGACATTCTCAAACTGTCGCGCATCACGCGGGCCACCTTGAAAAGGGAGATCGTCAATTTGAGCGAAATCGCCGAAAGTATCGCCGGAGACCACATGGAGAACCAGCCCGGGCGTGAGGTGGAAGTGAAAATCGAGCCGGGCATGGAGGCCCATGGGGACGCATCGCTGCTGAGCATAGCCTTGGAGAACCTGATGGACAACGCGTGGAAATTCACTTCCAACATGGACCGGGCGATGATTGAAATCGGCCGATTGAACGGGAATGGCGCAACCGAGCAGGTGTTCTTCGTGCGCGACAACGGTGTCGGATTCCCGATGAAATACTCGGACAGGCTGTTTGGGGTTTTCCAGCGCCTGCACGGCGACAAGGATTTTCCGGGCACAGGAATCGGCCTGGCCACAGTACAGCGGATAATCCACAAACATGGCGGGCGGGTCTGGGCGGAAAGTTCCGAAGGCTCCGGAGCGGTCTTTTACTTCACGGTATGACGCGGGGGATGCGATGGACGAAAAGCTGATACTGCTGGTTGAGGACAACAAGGATGACGAGGACCTGACCATCCGGGCGCTGAAAAAGTCCAACATCATGAACAAAATAGCCGTTGCGCGCGACGGGGAAGAGGCGCTGGACCTGATTTTCAACAAGGGACTGCGCCCGGCGGTGACACTGCTGGACCTGAAACTTCCGAAGCTGGACGGCATGGCGGTGCTAAAGGCTATCCGCGAACGTCCAGAGACCAGGCTTTTGCCGGTGGTGATCCTCACATCGTCCAAGGAGGAGCAGGACATGATGAACGGCTATCAGCTCGGGGCGAACAGCTATGTGCGCAAACCAGTGGACTTTTTGCGGTTTCTGCAGGCTGTCCAGAGCCTGGGCCTTTACTGGCTGCTGCTCAACGAACAGCCGCCGAAAGTTGGTTGAACATGGTTATAAAGGAGCCGGAAATGGACAACTTGCTTAATCTTCTTCTTGTGGAAGATTCGGAGGAAGACGCGACACTGGTGGCAAGATCGCTCAAGCGCAACGGCCATCCGGTCAATTACAAAAGGGTATTTACCGCTGATGGGTTGCGGGCCGCGCTTTCCGAAAGGGAATGGGACGCCATTCTTTCCGACCATTCCATGCCGGGATTCGACACGTTTGACGCACTCGACATTTTACAGTCCAGCGGCAAGGACATCCCGTTCATCATCGTCAGCGGCTTTATAGGCGAGACGGAGGCGGTGCGCGCCATGAAGGCCGGGGCGCACGATTATGTGATGAAGGACAACCTTTCGCGCCTGGTTCCCGCCATCGAGCGGGAAATCGCGGAAGCCGCCTCAAGGAGAGCCAAGCTGTCGGCAGAATCCGCGCTGGCCGCCAGCGAGCGGAAGTTCCGCACGATTGTCGCCAATATACCGGACATCGTGTGGACTGTGGGCGAAAACGGCGATTTCGTGTTCATCAGCGCCAACGTGGAGAGGATCACCGGCTTTTCGCCGGAGGAAATCATGCGGACGGGAATGGCGGGGATGTGGTCTTCGCGGGTTCACGCGGAGGACAGAGACGTTTTCAACATCGCGTTTCGCGCCGCGTTCAAGGGATTGATCGGCGGGGAGAAGCTTTTCAACCTTGAATACCGCTTCCAGAGGAAGGACTGCGAGTACATCTGGCTGAATACCCGCGGCACATCGTCGCACGAAATGGACGGGCAAAGATTCATGGACAGCGTCACAGCCGACATATCGGAACGCAAGAGGATGGAGCGGATGCTTCTGTGCTCGGAAAAGATGGCCACCATCGGCCAGCTTTCCGCCGGAGTGGCGCACGAGATAAACAATCCGTTAAGCTACGTGATGAGCAACTATGGTTATCTGGCCAGGGAGCTGGAGAAGATTTTTTCCATGTGCGAATCATGCCCGGAAGGCGTATCAAAAGGGGCCGGCTTCGCGGAAAAGCGGGGGGAAATACGCGCGTTGCTCGAAGAGTCGCGCGAGGGGATCAACAGGATAAGCAAGATCGTGCGCGACCTGAAAGGTTTTGCGCGCACCGGCGGCGAACTGTTCGGCGAGGCGGACATCCATGAGATGCTCGACTCCACCCTGAACATCGTAAACAACGAGATAAAGTACAAGGCGAACGTGGTGAAAGAATACGGGGACGTGCCCAGGGTGGAATGCGTGTCATCGCAGATCAACCAGGTGTTCACCAACCTTCTGGTGAACGCGGCCCAGGCCATAAGCAAGCAGGGGGAGATAAGATTGCGCACCTACGCTGAAAGCGGCGGCGTTGCGGCGGAAATCAGCGATACGGGAAGCGGGATATCTCCGGAAAACCTGAAACGTATATTCGAGCCCCTGTTCACCACAAAGGACGAGGACGAAGGGACCGGGCTGGGGCTTTATATTTCCAACAGCATAGTGGAAAACCATCATGGGAAGATATCCGTGGACAGCGTCGTGGGGCAAGGGACGACGTTCAAGGTGTGGCTGCCGATGCGGCAATGACTGGAATGAATGAAAAACGCCGCGCTATATCGCCAGGTATCGGAGGGACAACCACAGCAGGACAAGCCCCAGCGCAAGTGTGATGATGTTCAGAATCACGGATATTCCGTGCAGCCTGCCGAACTTTTTGCGGAGTTCTTCTTTCTTCGCCGCGTCCTGCTCCACGCGGACAAGCCGTTTGACTTCCCTCGCCTCCGGTCCGTTCACATTCCCCGAATAAACGGCGATTGCGCCCATCACGATCAAAATCGCGATACCGGCTCTCACGGCGGAGTTTCCGAATGCGTCGAGGGTGTGTCCGATATAAGCCAGCGAAGCTAGCGCCAGCGCGCACAGCGACTGACCGAGCAGGAAATATTTCGGGAATATCTCCCCCACCACGTCTCCGGCGGTCTGCCTGTCTAGCGCCTTGAACACCGCCGGGGCGCCGATGAACGAGAAGAACACTATCGAGCCTGTCCATATGGCGATGGACAGCAGATGGACATACTTTACAATCAGTGTCATTGGCTCCCCCGCTTTCCCGCCATATCAGTTTGAAGTGACGAAGGTGGAAACTTTTTCATCGCTCTTGAGCTTCTCCGCGGCGCGGGCGGCGGCCGGCTCCGTCCTGTACGACCCCACACGAACCCGGTACCATGTGGTCCCTTTGTTGGCGAAGGGTTGTATGAACGCATTGTGGTTTTTGGCCGCAAGTCTGGCCGACAGTTTTTCCGCCTCGGCCTTTGAGGGGAAAGATCCCACCTGCACCGTAAAAGTTTTCGCTTCGGGTTTTTTCGCGCCGGAGGCCGATGAAGGGGCCTTCGCTTCGGCGGCCTGTTTGGGCTTTGCGGCCGGTTCCTTGGCGTTCTTTGCCGGCGTGGCCTCCTTTTTCGGTTTTTCCTGCTTGGCCGCTTCTTTTGCTTCCGCCGCCGGCTTGGCCGGATCGTTCTTTTTCACCAGGGCGGACACCTTTGGTTCGTCCTGCTTTACGTCCCGGACAGGCTCCGCCTTCTCCTGCCTGGCAGGTTGCGCCGTGGCCGCCGGGGCCTGTTCAGACGACAGCGTTTTAGTGAATGTGAACTGCTGGGGCCTGGCCTCCTTTTCCAGTTCCCTCTCCTTGATTATGGAATCCGCGTCCAGCTTTTTGGGAGTCACCGCCCCTCCGAAAAACTGCGATTCTTCCTCCTGTTGTCCGGCTTTCACGGGGGTCTCAGGCGCGTTTTGTTTCACCACCCCGCCGGAAAGGTATCCGGCGAGGAAAGTGACCCCAGCTATGGCCGCGATGGCTCCGAACAGCACCGCCACCTGCTTTCCCGTGAGGAGCACTCCCGGGCTCTTGCCCCCTTTTTTTTCGTTGCCGCCCATTTTCACATCCGTTCCGGGGCTTCCACGCCCAGCAATTCAAGACCGTTTCCTATCACTGTTTTCACAGCCTCCACAAGTTTAAGCCTGGCCTGCGAAAGGGGGACGTTCTCCGTCACAACCCTGTGATGCTTATAGAAAGAATGGAACAGCCCCGCCAGGTCCAGCAGATATTGGGGAATCGGGTGCACGTGGTACGCCTCCGCGCATCCGGCCACCACGTCCGGGAAACCGGCAAGCTTCCTTATCAGCCTCAATTCATCTTCCCCGGCAAGCTGGCTTTTGTCCACCTGCCCGAAGGGGACCATTTCCACTCCGCGTTCTTTTGCGGTGGTGAAAATATTGGCGCACCTGGCGTGGGCGTACTGGATGTAATACACCGGGTTTTCGTCGCTGTGTTTTTTCGCCAGGTCCACGTCAAACTCCATCTGGCTGTCCGTCGAGCGCATAAGGAAGAAAAAGCGCGTGGCGTCCACTCCAACCTCGTCGAGGATTTCCCGTAACGTGGTGAACACCCCGCTGCGTGTGGACATGGCCACAAGCTCCCCCCCGCGCTTCAGGTTCACGATCTGCACGAGCCTGGCCACAAGCCTTTCCGGATCGGCCCCCAGGGCCGCCACCACAGCCTTGAGCCGGGGGACGTATCCGTGATGGTCCGCCCCCCAGATGTCCACCATGGTATGAAAGCCACGGTCCAGCTTGTTCTTGTGGTATGCGATGTCCGCCGCCAGATAGGTGGTGGGCCCGTTTGCACGCCGCACCACCCGGTCCTTGTCGTCGCCGGCTATGTCGGTCTTCAGCCAAAGGGCGCCTTCGTTTTCGTATATGGCCCCGTTTTTCAACAGAAGCTCGATGAGCGCCGCCACCTCCCCCCGCTTGTGAAGTTCTTCTTCGGAGAACCACTCGTCAAACCCCACGCGGAAATCAGCAAGGTCCTTGCGGATATCCTCCATTATCGTTTCCGCCGCGTATTTGCGGGCCTTTGGCAGCGCTTCGGCCTGCGGCTCGTCAAGCACCTTGCCGCCGTATTTGTCCAGAAATCCCCGGGCCACATCTTTCATGTACTCGCCCTTGTAGGCCGGCTCGCCGAAAGGCTTTTCCAATAGCTCCCTGGCCCGTTCCAGCGTGGAATTGCCCAGGTTGTCCATCTGGAGCCCGACGTCGTTTATGTAATACTCTTTGTGCACGTCGTAACCGGCCTTGGTGAGTATGCGCGCCAGGCTGTCGCCAAAGGCTGCCCCGCGCCCATGTCCGATATGCAAAGGCCCGGTGGGGTTGGCGGAAACGAACTCCACCATCACCTTGGCCCCTTTGCCAAGATCGGCATTGCCGTAAGAGACGGGATTTCTAAAAATTTCGTCCAGCGACTCCACCCAGACTTCCGGCTTTACCGTCATATTGATAAATCCCGGCCCCGCAATGGACACAGCGGAGAGGGTGTCGTCCTTTGCGATGCGCTCTTTGAGTTTTTCGGCGATGGCGCGCGGCGAGGTCTTCAGTTTGGAGGCCAGGATCATGGCGGCGTTGCACGAAAAATCGCCGAATTTTTCCTCTTTGGGCGTGGTTATCTCGAAAAACGAGGGAGCCTCGTTCCACCCTTCGGCGGCCGCGGTCTCCCGGTACGCCTTCTCCACTATCTTCAATACTGTCTGCTTCATCCGTCCTGCCGATGTAATACTTGCGTTTGAACTGAATAGGTTACAACCCCGGAGCCGGTCAAGTCAAACGCGGGCGTCCTATCTTTCCCCGATCGCCTTGTACAGGCTCGCCTCCGCCACCTTGTAATCGGCCAGCGCCTGGTTATGAGCGGTCTTCGCGTTCACATACCCCGCCTGCGCGTCGGACACTTCTATGGAATTGCCCACCCCGGCGGCGTACCGGCCGTTGGCCAGATCCTGGTTCTCCACCGCAAGCTGGACAGACTCGCGCGCCACGGCGATCCGCTCCTCCGCGTCCTTAAGGTTCACGTACGCCTTTTGGACTTCCAGCTGGATGTTCCGGATCAAAGCGGATTCCTTCGCCGTAAGCGTGGTAAGGTTCGCACGGGCCTCCTCCACCTGGTACCTGGTGGAAAAACCCGAGAATAGCGGAAGCGTGAACGTCACTCCGGCGCTCCACTGGCTGTCCAGCGGAGGTTTCTCGCCGTAATAATCATAGGATGCGGAGCCGCTCAACGTTGGGTAATGCCCGCTTTCGGCGTAGCGGAGGGACTGTTCCGCGGAGTTTTTCATCGCCGCCGCCGCCATGAGGTCCGGCCTTGATCCCGCGGCCTTCTCCAGCGCCTGTTCCAGGGTGATGGCAATGGGGGTGAATGCAAGGCCGTCCACGATGGAATATTCCGGCGCGCCGGTGATCCCCATGGCGTTGTCCAGGTTGAGCCGGGCGATTTTCAGGGCATTGCCGGCCTTCATAAGGTTGAGCCGCGCGGAGGAAAGGTCCACCGCCGCCTTGGTCACCTCATACTTGGGCTTGGCCCCCGCGTCGAAAAATCCCCGCGCCTGGCGCATGTGGTCCTCGTATTGGCGCACGTTCTCCCGCATAAGCTCCACGTTGCGAATCGCCTGGGCGAGGCCGTAATACGCCTGCCGGACGTTGAAAACGATCTGCTGCCGGACGTTTTCCAGATCGGCCATGGCCGAATCGGCGCCATACCGCTGGACATCGGCCTGCGACGATGTTTTTCCGAAATCGAAAATGGTCTGGGTGGCCGAGGCTCCGGCGGAGTAGTTTCTGGAAAGCTGGTAGCGTCCGGTGGAGGACACGGTTGTGGAGTAATCGGTTTGGCTGTACCCGGCCGAAAGGCCGATCTGCGGGTAATACCCCGATTTGGCCCCCTGGGCCTTGGCCTTCCCCGCCTCCGCCGCCCCAGTGGATGCGGCTATGTCCGGATGGGCTCCAAGCGCGATTTCCACACAACGGGCGACGTCGAGCTTTTCACCCGGCTTTACCGGGCTTTCCGCAAACGCGGCGGCATGAAAACCGAAAAACAACGCAAGATAAAAGGCCGGTTTGATCCACTTCATGCGCGTTCGCCCCCCCTTTGTCATCCCTTCATCCCCAGCATCACCAATTTCGCGATCAGCCGGGAGAGCAAAGGGGCCGTTTTGCGAATGACAAATTTCGCGAGCCCGTCCAGCCCGATGGCAAGCTTGAAAAAACCTTCCCGCGTTTTATCAACGGCGGTGTAAAGAATGTATATGATCCGTTCGGCGATTGAATATTCAAGCTTGCCGGTGATGTTTTTTATAAAATCATCGTACCCGGTGTTGTCGAGGGTATGCGTCCCTGTGTCCAGTTCGCGCTTTTTCACAAGGGCCCGAAGCCGCGCGGTCCCCCTGATGGCGCGATATACGGTGAGCCGATCCTCCGAGGTGAGCCTGCGTTCACGCTCTTCGGCGCTTTGGGTATTCCTCCTGAACACATAGAAGGTGCGCCGGGCGTAGAACAGGCATTCGCCGAAATAGTTGTGTATTTTTTTCTCCACTTCCGTCACCCGCGCAAGGCCATGGTCCGCGAAAAGCTTCTCCCACCATTCGGTGTGCGCCCAGGTAAGATGGCCGCTGGATGGAACGAGCGGATCGAACGAATTTAGCGTCAGGCATTTGAACGGCTCGCGCTTATCGAACTGTTCCCGGTTCTCTTCGAACTCCAGGGGGAATATCTCGCCGTACATCCTGTCGCACCCGAATCCGGGTATGACGAAAAAGTAGAAAGCGTCCTGCGTGGACACGTCTATGAGCGAGGTTATGTATTCGCCGAGCCTGCGCGGGTCCAGATGCTCCCATATGTCAAAGCCCAGCACGGTGTCGAAAAGGCGGCCATCGGCCCTGTAATTTCGCAGCACGTCCAGCAGGTCCCCGGCGGCGAGCTTTCCTGCAAGCTCCGGCCAGGTGTCCTTTAAAATCTCCTCGCTTATGTCCACCCCGTGGACGTCCACTTCCCCGGAAAGGCCAAGCGTGAAAAGATCGTCGGCCGCGCCGCACCCTATCTCCAGCGCCTTTCGCGGCTTTAAGGAAGAGATTATGGAGGCGAAAAGCAGGTTGTGGGTCCGGACGATCCCCTTGACCCGCCCGATATGGCTGTCGAAATACGCGCTTCCGTAGAAGTTGGAGCTTTCAATGTTGTGGATCAGTCGGGTATAGTCTTCGTCGCTCTCGATCTGGACGACGTTGGCCTCATCCCCTTTTTTGTACGCCGGGCCGTCGCCGGCATATCTGGCTTTAAGGATTTTCATCTGCGCATGATACCATCCGCCGGGCGGCGTGGCCCGCCAATTTTGGCGGGGCGATATGCCCTATACTTGCCCTTCAGGCGCGCCAAAGGCGTTTATGGCCGGGCCATACGCCTTGTCGCTGACTGCGATATGCTCTTTGAGCCATTCGGTGACGAACCGCAGGATGTCCAGCGGCATCACACGCACCCCGCTCATGTGGTCGTTTATGTAATTTAGCACCTCGGCCTTGAAACCCTCGTGCTGGCGCTTATGGTCGTCATATTTTGCGTAATGGCATTCCTGCAACGCCTTTTCCTCCGCAACGAAATGGTATGAAGCGTAGTTGGCAAGTTCGTTCAACGTGGGGAGCAGCGCCTCCCTCCCCTTGCCGGAGGTGATCCCCTTGTGCAGGTCGTTGATTATGCCGAAAAGTTTTTTATGCTGGCCGTCGAACAGGTCAACGCCGGTGCTGAAAGAATCGCTCCATTCAACGTACATGACCCATACCCCACAAGGAGAAGATTAGGCGGATTATATATTGGAGCGGAACATATTACAAGTCTTGGCGGGAGAAGGCGCCCAGGTTACGAATACCTTCTCTCCAGCCAGCGGGAGAACGCCGTGAGGGTGTAGCATAGCGAAAAATACAATATCGCGATGAATATAAAAATCTCGAAGGGGAATATCATCGTGCGGTTGTTCACCTGGGTGGCGATGCTGGTCAACTCCGGAACGCCGACGATGAACGCAAGGGACGTGTCCTTCACAAGCGACACAAGCTGGTTTACGAACGAGGGGATCATGTGGCGCAATCCCTGGGGGAGCACAACATATATCATCGCCTGCCAGTAACCAAGCCCGGTGGACATGGCCGCCTCCATCTGCCCCCTGGGCACCCCCTCTATGCCGGCCCGCACTATCTGCCCCATGTAGGCCGACGTGAAAATCGTGAGGGCCGCTATCACCGTCCTGCTCTCCGGCACGGCGCCCCCCGTGGCAAGCGGGAGCAGGAAATACATCCAGAAAATCACCATGAGCAGCGGCATGCCCCGCAGCACTTCGCAATATATCTTGGAGACCCGCCGGATCACATCGTGCCGGGCCACGCCCATCAGCCCCACCACTATCCCGAACAAAATGGAAAGGGCGCACGAGGTGACCGCCAGGTATATCGTCAGCGCAAATCCCCCCAGCGGGCCGTGTGGCCACAGCCCCACCATGAAATACGGCAGGTTGTTTGCTATCACGGAATAATCGAACATGTCAGGCGTGCCTCCCCGCCATCAGGTACTTCTTGCGATAGACGTTCATCGCGGCGGAGATCATCAGCGACAGGGCCAGGTAGATAAGGGTGGCGGCGGTGAAGGCCTCGAATCCCTTCAGGGTCTCGCTTTCCACCTGGCGCGCCTGGTATGAAAGCTCCGCCACGCCGATGGTCATGGCCAGGGAGGAGTTTTTCATCAAATTCAAAAACTGGCCGATGAGCGGCGGCACCGATATGCGCACCGCCTGGGGAAGTATCACGTGGCGCATTGCGCCAAGGTAGCTGAATCCGGAGCTTACCGCCGCCTCCATCTGGGTCTTTGGCACGGCGCGCACACCGGAGCGGATGTCCTCGGCGATGAATGCGGAAGTGTATATCGCAAGCCCGGCGGCCGCTGCCCAGAACTCAAAGTCGCCGGTGGTGTTGAGCCAGTCGTTGAACGCCGCGGGGAGTATCTTGTACGACCCGAAATACCAGAAAAATATCTGCACCAGCAGCGGCGTATTGCGGATGAATTCCAGGTACGCCATGGAGCCGAGCCGGAAAACGCCGTGGTGGCTCATCCGCGCCACCGCCACCAGCACGCCGATGGCGAAGGCGAGGATGATGGACACGGACGACAACTGGAGGGTGACCTTGAGCCCCTCGAAAAGCCACAGGGCGTACTTTCCCGAGGTTATTACCGTCCAGTCAAAGCTGTATCCGGACACTTGCCGCGCGGCCTTGTCAGGGGGCTATCTTGAAATTGCGTTTGAGCGGAGCCTTGGACTTCGGCCCGAACCATTTGCCGAAAATCTTCGCCGCCTCGCCGCTCTTCTCCATCTCCAGAAGCGTGGTGTTCACAAGCTTCACCAGGTCCTCCTCCCCCTTGCGCATTCCAAGGCCGTACGGCTCATCGGATATCCCCACGTTGGGAATCTCGAATTCCGCCGGGTTGGCCGCCTTTGCCATGATGCCGGCCAGTATGGCCTCGTCCGTGGTCACCGCGAACACTTTGCCCTGCTGCAGCGCCAGGAACGCCTGGGGATAGTCGTCAAAGGCCAGCACCTTGGCGCCGGGAAGCGCCTTTTTCACGTTCTGCTCGGAAGTGGAGCCCTTGGCGGTGCCGATCTTCTTCCCCTCCAGGTCCGCAAGCTTGGCCACCGTCCCTTTTTTCACCAGGAATTTCTGGCCGGTGAGAAAATACGTGTGGGAAAAATCTATCTGTGTAGCGCGCTCCGGCGTCTTGGTCATTGTGGCGGCGATGATGTCTATGTTGCCCGACACCAGCTGCGGGATGCGGGACGCGGAGGTGACCGGCTTTAGCTCCACTTTCACGCCGAGCTTTTTTGCGATCGCCTTCACGAAATCTATGTCATACCCGGTGATTTCCCGGGCGCTCTCGTCCACGAATCCGAATGGGGGAAGCGAGTCCTTCACCCCGGCGGTCAAAACACCTTTCGCCTTTATCGTTTCCAAAGCGCCCGCTGACGCCGGACTCCAGCCGGAAACGACCATTGCGGCGGACATGATCAGCGCAGATAATATTCTCATCCTCGAAAAACCTTTCATCAATAGTGCAGGGGGGAGAGCACCCGCTGCAGGAACGTTTTTGCCCTTTCGCTCTTCGGGTTCTTGAAAAACTCATCGGGGGGCGCGTCCTCCACTATGGAGCCGTGGTCCACGAACAGCACGCGGTTTGCCACCTTGCTGGCAAAGCCCATCTCATGGGTCACCACCATCATGGTCATCCCCTGGAACGCAAGCCACTGTATCACGTCGAGCACTTCGGAGATCATCTCCGGGTCCAGCGCGGATGTGGGCTCGTCAAACAGCATTATCTTCGGCTTCATGGCAAGCGCGCGGGCTATTGCCACCCTTTGCTGCTGCCCGCCGGAAAGCTGGGACGGATAGGAGTCCTTCTTGTCGGCCAGCCCCACCGTGTCCAAAAGCTTCACGGCCTGCTCTTCCGCCTCTTTTTTGTCCGTGCCGCGGATAAGAAGCGGGGCCAGTGTGATGTTCTTCAGGGCCGTCAGGTGCGGATACAGGTTGAACTGCTGGAACACAAAGCCAATCTCCGCCCGCAACGCGGCGATGTCCGGATGCGGCGAAGTGACCTCTATCCCGTCCACGACTATGGATCCCTCGTCCACGCTTTCAAGCTTGTTCACCGTGCGTATCAGGGTGGACTTTCCGGAGCCGGAGGGGCCGCACACCACCACCGTCTCGCCCCGGTTCACATGCAGGTTCACATTGTCGAGCACTTTGAGCGCCCCGAACCTTTTGCTGACGCCGTTAAACTTGATCACCTTTAATCAGCCCGCACAACGTTGTCATCCCGGAAGCCGTCCCAGGCTATCCGGGATCGCGCCTCGCTATTTAAAGTCCGGATGCCGGATCAAATCCGGCAAGACAGGACACCGGCGTGGCCGATGGCCCGCGCCGGAGTGAAAACACCGGGTATTCTAACACTTTCGCGGGAGTTTTAAGACATCCGGCCGAAGACATGGTAAAAAAAACGGGCGGATCAAATAATCCGCCCGTCTGATTAAGAACGTAGTCCGTTCCGGGTTATTTCTTCCTCGGAGCAAACTGGCTCTTGGCGACTTCCTTCGGCCATATCAGGTCCAAAGAATCGCCATGCCACTGCACCACATAGGTGTCCAGCTTGTTCTGGTTGACCTTGGAGCCGTAAGCGCCGAACTTCACCGCGCCAAACGCCGTCTTCACGTCCGTGGCGGCCAGGGCGGCCCTCACGTCCTCGGCACCGGTGGATTTGGCCCTGCCCAAAGCGTCCGCCAGCACGAAGGGAGCGGAGTAGGCCTCCACCACGTGGTAGGATATCTCCATTTCCTTCTTGCCATAGTACTTGTACTTCTGGTCTTTCTTGTGCTTTGCGCGGAACTTCGCGGCGAACTCCTTGGAGCCAGACAGGCCCAAAGCCTCGTCCCACAGGGTTGTGGACACAACGCCTTCGGCGTCGGCCCCGGCCTTGTCCTGGAACTCCGCGCCGGCGAACCCGGCGCCAGCGCCCGCGAACACCATCGGGTTGATGCCAAGGCTGATGGCTTCCTTCATGAGCGCCGGGGCTTCGGAAGCGTAGGCGACCATGTACACCACATCAGGCTTCGCCTGTTTGAGCTTGAACATGACAGGGTTGAAGGACTTGGCCTTGCTGTCAAAGCTTTCCTTGAACACGACGGACACGCCTGTCTCTTTGCAGACCGCCTCGAAAGCCTCGGCGAGGTTCGCGCCGAAAAGACGCTTGTCATAAACGATGCCGGCGGTCTTCGGTTTGACAACTTCGGTCAAAAACGACTTAAGCCCGTTGTTCCATTCGCTGGCGGGCTGGTTCATCCTGAAAACAGGGAACGACGCGGCGGCGGCGCCCTTGAAAGAAGCGAGCTCGGTGATCTTGTCGGCCGAACCGGTGTGAACCAGATACGGGGTCTTCGTGGCAACCGACACGGAAGCGATCTCAAAAGCCTCGTCCGAAGCGTAACCGCCGATCAGAGCGGTGACCTTGTCCTTTTCAACCAGCTGGTTGGCGGCGTTTTTCGCCACATAAGGCTTGCTCTGGGAATCCACCACCACAGCTTCCAGCTTCTTGCCGCCCACGCCACCCTTGGCGTTGATTTCCTCGAACGCCATGTCAATGGCGGACTTTTCAAAATATCCCTCTTTGGCCTGGCTGCCGGTCAACGGCAGGATGACGCCGATCTTGATGGCGTCCGCCGCATACGCCGGAGCGGCGGCCATACACATGAATACGGAGAGTAATGCGTACAGCAATGCCTTGGTTTTATTCATAATCACCGATCCTCTTCCCTCACTGAAATTGTTTGGTAACAAAAACCCGTCAAAATGCGCCGCCATGGCAGGCGCCGTTTTGATTTCAACGTATGCCCCGCGCGTTCCCCTTCCCGTCCGCATCCGGCCGGGCAAACCCCTATTGCGGGTAAAACCTGAGCCTTGCGCCCTCCGGCGCAAAACCAAATTTACGCGAACGAACGATACCGTATTTTGAAAGACAAGTCAAGCGAAGTGTTGGCTATCTAAATCATGTTAATTCCGGCAGATAACAGACCAAGCCGGCCCCGCCACAAGGCGCCGATGAAGCTTGAAATCTTTCATGCGAGCAAGCATAATTTAGACCCTGAACCGGGTTGCATGTTCAACTATATGGATGCGCCAGAAACCGTGGCGTTTACAATGCCTCGTTTGAAATACATATGCCGGCTTTTTTGAATGGTCTTAGGAACGCCAACCTGAAGGGCGAGCTGACAGGAGCAATCTCCTCGTCATACCAGATGATCCCGTTCATCATAGCAAACGGCGTCATTGCCTTCGCCCCCCTGGGGGACAAATATCTGCCGGTGGGAGTCATGTCCGCCTTCGCAGGGGCGATAATCCTCAGCGTCCTGCACCCAGTCCTCGGGGGCGCGCCCGGCCTTATCTCCGGCCCCCACTCTGTCGCATCCATCGTCATCGGCGCCATGTTCGCCCAGCTTACGGTCCATAATCACGACTTCATGGCCTCTTTGGATCCTGTTTCCGGCGTCATGGCCATAACGCTCCTTGCGGTAACTCTGGCTGGTGTTTTCCAGTTCCTTTTCGGGTTTTTCCGTTTCGGCACACTTATCAAATTCATCCCGTACCCGATCCTGGCGGGGTATATAAACAGTTCCGTGGTCCTTATAGTGCTGGGGCAGACCCGCTCTTTTTTAAGCTTGAAGCCCCAGGATTCGCTGTCGGACTGGCTCATTCACATGGAAAGCCTGCATTGGGCCGATTTCGCCGTCGTGGCCGCCACGGTGCTGGCCATCGCCGGGGCCAATATCTTCAAGTCCAGGTTGCCGGCCACGCTGGTCGGCTTTTTCGCCGGGACCGCCGCCTATCACACCTTCGCGGCGATGGGGGCCACTTTCGGGTCGGCCACTCTGATGGAGGTGTCATTCTCGGAGGCGGCGAAGGCCTATTCGTTCGACTTCTTCGGCGGATTCGCCGCGCAGGAGGATTTCGACGTGGTGATCACCATCGTCCTGGCCTCCGTCACCATCGCGATGCTCTCGTCGGTGGAGTCGCTCCTTTCGCTGCTCAGCATCGGCTACACCACGGAGATTCCGTTGGACAGCAACAGGGAGCTTAAGACCTACGGCGCCACCAACGTCCTTTCAGGCCTCTCCGGAGGGCTTGCCGGGGGGAGCTATTTTTCCACCTCGCTGATCAATTACACCAGCGGAGGGAAAGGCGCCCTGTCCAGTATTTTCACCGGGCTGATCCTGCTTTCGGGGCTCATTGTGTTCTCCGGCGCGCTGGAGCTCATCCCCAAGACCGTGATCGCCGTGAACGTCATATACGTGGCCTTCAAGATTTTCGACAAGTGGACGCTGTCGCTGATCGGCAAGGCTTTCCGCAAGGAGATTCTCAACAAAAGGGAGGCTGTCAACAACCTGGCCCTGATCTTCGCGGTGGTGATCGTCACGGTGGTGTTCAACCTGGTGGCGGCCGTGGCATCCGGCCTTTTCCTTTCGGCCATCATATTCATGGCGAAGATGAGCCGCTCGCCCATCAGGAGGGTGTACCACGGAGATTCCGTCCGCTCGCGCAAGCGCAGGTCGGGCCATGTGATAAGCCTTCTGCAGGGGCTGGGAAGGAAGATCGTCATTTTCGAGCTTGAGGGCGCCATATTTTTCGGCAGCGCCGATTTCGTGGCCCTGGAAGTGGAAAAGACCGTCAAAAAAGGCTCCCTGGCGGTGATAATCGACCTGAAAAGGGTGAAGGAGATAGACAGCACGGGGCTTAAGATCCTCGACCAGTCGCACACCACGCTAAAGAAGAACCATAAACAGCTTTTCATAAGCGGCGTGAACGAAAAGAGCAGTCTGGGCCGGTTCTTCAAGGACATGGGGGTGATAGACTCCATCGGCCCGGAGAATTTCTTCGACGACACGGACATGGCCCTGGAGCGGGCGGAAAACCTGGCCCTCACCGTGCACATCGAATCCAAGTTCCTGGACTTCGTCAACGAACGGGTCAGCGTGGTGGCCCTGCGCGACCATTACACGGAAGAGGACGTAGAGGACCTGCTGGCGTGGTGGAACGAACAGGCCGGCAAGGGGATCCGGTATTTCCTGGTGAATCTGGAGAGCCTTACCGCGGTGGAGCCCTGGACACAGCTTTTCATCTGCCGCGCGTATTCCTTCGCCCAGAAGACCAAGGCGGGGCTGGGCCTTTGCCCGGTGGACGCAAGCGGCCCGATGCGGGAGGGGCTTGACCGGCTGGGGATCATAACGCTTTTGGGGGAAGAGAACGTTTTCCCGTCGGTGGAAGCAGCGAAGATGGACAACCAGAGGCTCGTGGACCTTTTCGAGGAGGAGATGTTCAGCGAATATTTCCCCGACAACGTGATCCCGCTGGAAAAATCGGGGCTGTTCAGGGATTTCCCGCCAGAGGAAATAAACGTGTTCAAGAATTTCCTGAAGATGCAGCGCTTCGCCAAGGGGAGCGTGATCCTGCAAAGCGGCGAGAAGGCCGACAACATGTACTTTATAATAAGCGGGTTCGCCACCATATATATCAAGGCGCCGGAGACGGGGGCGGTCAGGCGGCTGGAGACGTGCGGGCCGGGGACTGTGGTGGGCGAGGGGATGATATACAGCAAGTCGCGCACCGCCAACGCCCGGGCGGACACGGACCTTGTGTGCTATTCGCTGACGCTGGGCAACTTCCGGAAAATATGCGATCAGTTCCCCCCGCTGGGGCTCAAGTTCTATCACAACATCGGGCTGGAGCTGACCGAACGGCTGCGGACGGCCAATATAATGGTGTCGCAGATAGAGCTATAGGCGGTCAAACCTCGGATTGCGCGCTTTAGGAAAGTTTATGGAATACGATGAAAAAGAGTTTCAGGCGCTTTACAAAACCTTTCAGCCAGCCATTCTGCGCTACCTTGCCCGGCTTGCCGGCGAGAATGAGGCCGAAGACCTTACACAGGAGGTCTTCATGCGTATCAGGCGCTCCATAGGCTCGTTTCGGGGGGAATCTTCCCTTTCCACATGGGTCTTCCGGATAGCGGCGAACGCCGCGCTGGACAAATTGCGAAGCCCGGCCTTCAAAAAACCGGCCCGGGGGCCGGAAGGCGATCCCGGACAGGATACCCCGGACAATGGGCCGTCCCCAGACCAGCGGCTTATCAGAAATGAGATGAACGAATGCATAAGGAGCTTTATCGAAAAGCTGCCTGAACAGTACCGCGACGTCATTGTCCTTAGCGAGCTGGAGGAGAAGAAAAACTCCGAGATATCCGAAATCCTCGGCGTGACGGTCGGCACGGTCAAAATAAGGCTCCATCGCGCAAGGGCCATGCTCAAGGAAGAATTGGCGTCCAATTGCAATTTTTATCAGGACCAAGGCAAAGGGCTTTCGTGCGACCGCAAGGGCGCGCTGAATATCACATTTTAATTCCGCCCGAGCGTATCCTTTCCATCCCCTCCCCCGTCTATAAGTTCAGAAATGCCGGCAATCCCGCGTAAACGCCATCCTGGCACGATACGCGCCGGGAGGAGCCGGCCCGGAACGAAAATGCAGCGGATGATTTTAAGGAGTGTGGAAAATGGAAGAAAAGTTCAAGGAATTGATAGCCGTCGGCGCGTCGCTTGCCGCCAATTGCCACCCATGCCTGCGCTACCACGCGGGAAAAGCGGCGGAACATGGGGCGGACGAGCTTGAAATAGCCCAAGCGCTGGAAATGGGGAAAGCTGTGCGCAAAGGCGCCGCGTCAAAAACGGACGCATTTGCGGCGCAATTGACCTTGGCAGGCGCTCCGGCCAACAGCGCAAAGGAAGAGGGGTGCGGATGCGGTTCGTGACCGTTCACCGGCGGAAGGGGGCTTTGAATGAAAATTAATCATTTAAAGCGCTATCCTGTCTTATTGGCCCTGGCGCTGCTGGCGATAACGGCCTCCTGCGCGATGTTCAGGGACATGCAGGCGATGAAAGCTCCCAGGTATGAGCCGGGAAAGCATAAAGGGGCGGCCTATTGCGGCGGATGCCACAAGGACATTTACGGCCAATGAGCCCAAAACTCCCGGCATGCGCTGGCCAACACCAGCGGCTCTTTTCACAGCGTGAGGGAGAAGCTTGAGAACGATTTCCTCATGGACTCGATTATGGGCGTTTCGATGTGCTACGCCTGTCATGGGCAGCGGGAGACCAAAGAGGGGGTGAATTGCGAGACCTGCCACGGCCCGGCCATAGAGGGCGATTCCATCGAGCAGACCCATTCAAAAAAATACAGGCCGGGAATGGCCGCAATGAAAAAGGCCGATTTTTGCGCCAAATGCCATGAAATGAAAAATCCCATGTCCGGCTCCGGGATAATGACCGTTCACAGCGAATGGCTCGATAGCCGGGCCGCCAAAGATGGAGTAACCTGCCAGGACTGCCACATGAAACAGGGGGTCAATGGGATTCGTTATCACGGATTCGACACCGCCACGCGCAACGTGAGGATATACCAGGATGATCTGGCCGTCTCGGCCGTCAAACTTGAATTTCCCCGGATAAGCCTGTTTTTGGAAAACCGGGTTTCCGGCCACGCGGTCCCCGCAAGCTGCGGCACACGGATATTGGCGATTCAAATCTCCCTGCGGGACGCCGATGGAAGAGAATTGCACAACATCACGAGCGTTTTCACCAAGAAAACCGAGCTTATGGGAGGGATAATGCCTTTCAGGGTGCTGGAAAACACCCAGCTTCAAAGCGGGGAAAAACGCCTTTTGGCCTTCGGCCTGCCATCATCGCTTCGCGGGCGGATCCGCGAGGCTGTCATCACGTTGAGGTTTTACGAAGTCCCTGACGAATATCACGGAGACTTGAAAATGGCCAACTGGACAAGCGAGGCTTTTCTGGAACAAGAGATCATATTTTAGCCCGGCGTCACTTCATCATGCCGCATATGGGGGCGAACTGTTCCAGATCGATAACGCCTTTGCCGGGTGTGATCCCAGTGAATTCCGGCCCGGCCCCGGAGATGTCCTCGTCCGGCCGCTCCAGGAAGGCGATGGTCATCATGTGGCGCTTTGGAATCTCCTCAAGCTTGACAATGTAATGATACTGTCCGCGCTCAATGGCAAGTTTCCGTATGGAGCAAAGCAGGAAAAATGAAGAACCAACCGACGAACCGGCATTGTTTATCTTGATCTCGATGACGGAAACTTGAGGGCGGCGCTCCGTCTCCTTGATGATGATGTCCATTTTTGAGTTCCCGGAGGTCTTGGAATCGGCCTCGAAAAGCCGCTCTCCCTGGCCGGACGCGGCGGCAAGAAGAATGAACGCCACGGCTGGAAAAAGCCTGGATACCCAATATTTTGCGCGGTTCATGGTGAGCGTTCTCCCGATGCCATCCTAAGCGGCTGCGCCCGGATTCACTTTATCGTCAGCAGCGTGTCCCCGCTTTCGACCTTGTCCCCCTGGTTGACTGCGACGGAAGTGACCGTTCCGCCCATCGGCGCGTGGACCTCGGTCTCCATCTTCATCGCTTCCATCACGATAAGAAGGTCCCCCTCATCCACCTTCTGCCCTTCCTTGCACAGGATGTTGAATATGGACCCGGCCAAAGGCGATTTGACGGCTGATCCTTCCGCAATGGCCGTTGCGGGAGCTGTCACCGCCGCCACGGCCATGGGCGCCGTGAACGATCCTGGATCCATGTCGTCCACTTTCACGTCGTAAACCTTGCCGTTCACCGTCACACGGAACACGTTGGACGGCGCGGCCTGCGCCTTAGGCTGGGCCGGGGCGGCCGGTTCGTCTTTTTTGAATTTTTCGCTCGGCGGAGTGCCCCGCTTTTTCATGTACTGCTCGGCCACCTGCGGGAACAGCGCGAAGATGATCACATCCTCGTCCTTCACCGCCTTGTCCGCCACTTCGCTTTTAAGCCTGTCCCATTCAGGCTCCAGCAAGTCCGCCGGGCGCACGGTGATCGGCTGATTCTCCCCGCAGACCTTCTTTAAAAGCTCCGGGCTTATGTCGCCGGGCACTTTCCCGTATTTGCCTTCGATTAGCGCCGAAGTCTCCTTTGTGATGGTCTTGTAGCGCCCCATCAGCACGTTCATCACCGCCTGCGTCCCAACGATCTGCGAAGTCGGTGTCACCAGCGGAGGGTATCCAAGGTCCTTGCGGCATCGCGGCAATTCCTCCATCACCTCCGGCAGCCTGTCATAGGCGTTCTGCTGGCGCAGTTGGGACTCCAGGTTGGATATCATCCCCCCGGGGACCTGCGACTTGAGGATGTTCACGTCCACCCCGGTGAAGGCCGACTCGAACGCCGAATATTCCTTTCGCACCCCGGCGAAGTATTCGCCTATCTCCGAGAGCAGCTCAAGGTCGAGCCCGGTATCGTTGTCCGTACCTTTGAGCGCGGCCACCAGGGTCTCCGTGGGGCTGTGGCTTGTGCCCATGGAGAACGAGGCCATGGCTGTGTCCACCCCGTCCACGCCGACCTCTATGGCCTTCACCACCGTCATCGGGGCGAATCCGGCGGTGGCGTGGGTGTGCAGATGCACGGGGACCTTCACGGCGGTCTTGATTCCAAAGATCAGTTCAAACGCGTCCCACGGCGCCAGAAGCCCCGCCATGTCCTTTACGCATATGGTGTCCACCCCCATGTCCTCAAGGCGGCGGGCCATCTCCACGAACAGGGCCACGGAATGGACCGGGCTGACGGTGTAACTTATGGCGCCCTGGGCGTGCTTTCCGTTTTTGCGGACCCGGGCGATGGATGTCTGGATGTTCCGAAGGTCGTTTAGCGCGTCGAAGACGCGGAAAACGTCTATCCCCGCCTCGCAGGAAAGGTCCACGAATTTTTCCACCAGGTCGTCTGCGTAATGGCGGTATCCCACCAGGTTCTGCCCGCGAAGCAGCATCTGGAAGGGGGTCTTTGGCATCAGCTTTTTGAGCGCCCGCACCCGTTCCCACGGATTTTCGTTGAGGAACCGGATGCACGAGTCGAACGTGGCGCCTCCCCACATCTCCACGGACCAGAAGCCCACGCGGTCCATCTTTTCTGCGATGGGGAGCATGTGCTCGGTCTTCATCCTGGTGGCCAGGAGCGACTGGTGCCCGTCCCGCAGGACGACTTCGGTTATTCTCAGCGGTTTTTTCGTCATGTTATACGTTAAAACTGGGCCGTTGGACATATTAAATCCGGCATTCCCGGCATGTGGCCGGAATGGGAGATTGTAAACGGGAGAACCGGCTTTGTCCAGCGGTGCGATTGCGCGCCAAGGCCCCGTGGGTTATAATCCCTAATTCAATTTACTTTCGGATCAAATAAATGAAAGCTCTGGTGATGGCCGGCGGCAGGGGGGGGAACATGATTCCTTTCTCGGAGACCCGCCCAAACCCGATGATTCCAGTCGGCGGCAAGCATGTGATTGACCATATCCTCCAGACGCTTAAAAGCGCGGGGGTGAACCACGTCACTACCGTCATCGGCCACCAGAAGGACAAGCTGCGGGATCACCTGACAGCCTCGCAGCCCACCGGCATGTCGGTCCATTTCATAGACCAGGGCAAGCCGGACGGCATAGGCAAGGCTATATTAAAGGCGAAGGGGAAGTTCGCCCCGGGGGACAATTTCCTGCTGGTGTACGCGGACACGCTGACAACCAGCAACATATTCAACGTCACCATACAGTCCTTCTCGCTTCACAACGAGCCGACCGCGGCCATATGCCTTACCAGCGCATCCGAGAAATACGGCAACGTGTATTTGGGGCAGGACGCCAAGATCACAAAGATCATCGAAAAGCCAAGCAAGAGCGAGGGACTTGGCAACTACGTGCTCGCCGGGGTGTTCGTGCTTCCGGCGCGGTTTTTCGACTATCTTTCCAACGCCGGGGGGGACATGGAAAAAGCCTTGCAGGCGTTGATAAAAAAAGAGACCCTGCGCGCCTCCATCTGGGAGGACGAGTGGCTGGACATGGCCTATCCGTGGGACATCCTCACCGCCAACAAGGCGATCATGGACACCTGGAAAGAGGCCTCCATCCACGAAAGCGTGGAGCTTTCCGGGGCGAGCCTGAAGGGGCCTGTGCGGATAGCCGAAGGGGTGCAGATAATGCAGGGCGCGGCGCTGGAGGGCCCGTCGTACATCGGGCCGGGGACATATATCGGCCATAACGCCCTGATCCGGCCATACACCTGCATCGGCGGGGGGAGCGTCATCGGCCACGGGGTGGAGCTGAAAAACTGCGTGATTTTCCCCGGGGCAACGGTGGGCAGGCTGTGCTTTATCGGGGACTCGGTGATCGGTGAGAACGTGAACATCGGCGCGGGGACCATGACGATAAACCAGCCGATTGATAAAAAAGGGGCCCGGGTGAAGATAAAAGGTAAAGCTTTGGACACCGAGCTTAAAAAACTGGGCGCGTTCATCGGCGACAACGCCGTGATCGGCGCCTCTAACACCCTCGCCGCCGGCACGGTGGTGGACGCGGGCCGGGTGATAGACCACAACCTCTCCGTCAAATAGAGGGTTTTATACAAGATGTGCGGAATCGCGGGAATCGCGGCCACCGATGATATTTCGGAAAAGCTGGTCAAGTCGATAAGGAACCTGGAATACAGGGGATACGACTCGTGCGGGATAGCCCTGATAAACGGCTCGGGCCGGGCCGCGATAAAAAAGAACGTGGGCGCCGTGGACGAGGTGCGGGAAAAGGAGCGGTTTTCCGACCTGTGCGGCAATGTGGGGATCGCCCACACAAGGTGGGCCACCCACGGCGGGGTCACCAAGGCCAACGCCCATCCCCATTCGTCCTGCGACGGGGCGTTCACCATCGCCCACAACGGGATCATCTCAAACTATGTCACCCTGCGGACCAAGCTGATGAAAAGCGGCCACCGGTTCGTTTCGGACACGGACACGGAGGTGATCGTGCATCTGGTGGAGGAGTTCTACAAGAAGAACAAGTCGGTGGAAAAGTCTTTCGTCTCGGCCATGCATGAGCTGGACGGGACGTACGCGGTGGGGATGATCTGCTCTTACGAGCCGGACAGGATATACTGCGCCCGCAATGAAAGCCCGCTTATCATCGGGCTTGGCAGCAACGAAAACTACATCGGGTCGGACTTCAACGCGTTCATAGAGCACACCAAGAGCGCGGTGGTGATGGACGACCGGGAATACGCCATCATCACCCACGACAGCCACGCGATAAAGAGCCTGGACTCCGGCGAGATTGTGATCAAGCAGGCGCAGGAAGTGATGTGGGACTCTGAAATGGCGCAGAAAGGCGGCTTCCCCCATTACATGCTAAAGGAGATATACGAACAGCCCCAGGTGGTGAAAAACGCCATGGACATAGACCGCGAGGGAATCAAGACCCTTGCACGGGTGATCTGCGAAAAGGGGAAGTTCTTCATAACCGGCGTCGGCACCACGTTCTACGTGGCCCAGTTCGCCCAGTATTATTTCAGCGCGTACGCGGGGATGACGCCGAACATCGCTTCGTCGGACGAATTCAAGTTCCTGTCCCAGGTGGACGCGGACACGGTGGTGCTGGCCGCCTCCCAGTCCGGGGAGACGTACGACACGCTTACGGCGCTGCGCCACGCAAAGACGCGCGGGGCGGTCACCGGGGCAATCGTCAACGTGATGGGCTCGTCCATGGCCAGGATGGTGGACCACCTGGTGCTGCAGGGCTCCGGGCCGGAGATATGCGTGATAAGCACCAAGGCGGCGCTGGCGCAGATGGTGATAATGGCCCGGCTGGCGCTGGAAGTGGGATTGATGAAGAAAGTGATAACCCAGAAGGACTTTTCCCGGCACGAAAAAGAGCTGCGGGAGATGCCGGGGACCATTGAAAGGATACTCAACGAAAAATCGGGCTTCGTGCACACCGTGGCCAAGGAGCAGAGCCACATAAAGCACTGGCTGTTCCTGGGACGCGGGCGGTATTACCCTGTGGCGCGCGAATCGGCGTTGAAGATGAAAGAGGTGTCGTACGTCCACGCCGAAGGGATGCCCAGCGGATTTTTAAAGCACGGCACCATCGCGCTCATAGACGACAACCTTAACTCCGTGGTGTTCATGCCGCCGGAGGAGGACACGGAGCTTTACAAGATGACCCTCTCCTCCGCCGAGGAGATACGCGCAAGGAACGGCTATGTGCTGGGGTTCATGTTCGAGCCGAAAAACGTGAAGTCGCTCCCTTTTTCGGCCATAGTAGCGCTGCCGAAGGCCCCGGTGTTCACCGCGCCGTTTTTTGAAATCGTGGCGGCCCAGCTATTCTCGTACTTCACCGCCACCACATTAAAACGCAACATAGACAGGCCCAGGGCGCTGGCCAAGTCCGTCACCGTCGCGTGACGGGCGCGTTATAAAACGCATGCCGATGATAAGACTACAGGGGACCGACGGGGTGCGGCGGGTGACCGTGGACGCCGCTGATCCTTCCCTTTCCGGCCTCTCCCCCCAACGCGCTTTCCTTGAAAAAGACATCATGACGGAACAGTTCGCCGAACTGTACACCTATTGCCGGGTGAAATGGCTGATGGACAACGGATTCGCATCGGCCGGAGAAAGGTTTGTGATCGGGTGGGACCCGCGGGACGTTTCCGGCAAGTTCACCGGCGCGGCGGTGGACGGGATATTAAAGGCGGGTGGCGACGCTATATGCGTGGGCATAATGCCTACACCGGCGGTATCGCTATATATGCGATACATCGGCGCGGCGGGGGCGTTCGTAATCACCGCGTCGCACAATCCGGCCTCGTACAACGGCATCAAGATTTTTACACGGCGGGGATTAAAGCTGCTGCCGGGTGATGACTTGAAGCTTAGCGAAGCTGTCATGAACACCGATTACACGATTGTGAAGGACCTGCCCGTTGCCGGGAAGAAAACGGACGCGCATGCTGACGCCGCGAAGTTCTTTGTCCGGTTCACCCTCGATCCCGCCAATAGCTGGATCACGTCGCCGGACAAGCTCAAATCCGTCCACATGATCGTGGACTGCGCCAACGGCGCCTGTTCGGACATGGCCAAGGAAATTTTTGGGGACATCGGATTGGGGTCCGTCCACATCGTAAACAACAGGCCCGGATCGGACATAAACCTTCGCTCCGGCGTGGCGGACCTGGAAGGTGTCCACGAAATCACCCCGGAAATGGCCGCGAACGGCGGAAGGTTTGGCGATCACGAGGCTGCCGCGAAATTATTCGATCTTGGAAAACAAAAGCGTGACGAGGCGAAAAACGGCGGAGCCTTTGTCCTGTGCGCCGTGTTCGACGGTGATGGTGACCGGTTCTTCCTGCTTGTGTACGATCCATTCACCGGGATAGTCTTCAACCTGTCCGGGGACGAGACCGCCATCCTGCAGGCGATGCGGATGAAAAAGCGCAACGGGCTTTTCGTGAACACCGTGGAGAGCGACCTGAACGCAAGCGTGAAGGCCAGTGAGCTTGGATACGAAACGGCTCTTGCGTCCGTGGGGGACAAGTGGCTTTTGCTCAACGCCGTGCTTTCGTCCGTCAAACCACGCATGGACGGCGCCGGATGGAAAAAGCTGGAGGCCGCCGCATTCACCGAGTGGCCCAGCGCGGACGAGATAGAAAAGATACTCGATGATAATAATGCCGAGGCGGCCGAAGCGGAGTCCATCACCTTCGCCATAGGGGGGGAGGAGAGCGGGCACAATATCACCTGCGCAACCTTGCGGGCGCCATCCGGCCCCGTCACCGCGTTTGCGGGCAACGGGATCAAAAGCTGCCTTAACACTATAGCGGCGATATTCCAGAGCGGTGAGATAGAAGCCATGACCCCGGCGCAAAGATACGCATTCCTGCGCCGCCCCTACCCGTCCGGATTCAAGAAAACGCTGTACGCCTTCTATGTGGACAAGGATCGGTGGAAACGCGGCTCGCCGGTGTGGGCGGAGGCGGAGCGGACAATCGGGCAATCGCTCAAGGAGGCGTGGCCTGCCGCCGTGGCGGAGGAAATGATACGCCTGGAAGACCCGGACATGCTATACATCAAGATAGTCGTCGACGGGACGCACACAGCCTCGGTGTTCGTCCGCAATTCGGGCACGGAGGACAAGACCGGGGTGAGCCTGCGATGCCCGGTTGAGCTAAAGGACACAGTCCTGGCAATCGGTGAAAAAGTGATCCGGCATATAATGGCAAACATGAAAGACCTCTCAAAAACCTTTGCGGCGGCGGAACGTGAACTGCTGACGGCGGCGGCCAACGGAGGAGCCCCAGCCGGGCCTGTCGGTGGACTTTCCCCGGCGGAGTACGGGCGGCTGCTCAACGAAACCGGAAACAGGCAGGGGCTTTTGGACAGCGCCGCGCCGGGGGCCCGCCCCACGGAACGCGGAAAATGGTATCTTGATCAAATGGCTGGAATACGCAATTAAACCACCGGAAGGCGGCGTGATGAATTTCTCGGAATATTTCTGCGAGGACAACAAGTTCGCGTTCATAGCCGAAGTGCGCTCAGGAGAAAAACCCTGGTCGGCGGTATCGTCCATACGAAAAATCATCGCTGATTTTCTCGCCAAATCCGGCGGTACCGGCGTATCACTCCTTGAAGGTTTTGCGTCCATAGAGTCCATCCGCGACAGCACAGGCAAGCCGCGCGAGACCGCGATGACCGTTTCCCGTTCGTTCTTCCTCCCCTCCCCCGTCCGCATCGCCGGATCGGGCATCGCCATCGGCGAGGGGACTTTTCTGGAAGCGGGCGCCATAATAAAAGCGCCGTGTTATATCGGGAATAATTGCGAGATACGGCAGGGGGCGTACCTGCGCGGCGACGTGATAATCGGAAACAACAGCGTTGTGGGGCATGTGACGGAGGTGAAAAACTCCATATTCATGGACCACACCCACGCCGGGCATTTCGCCTACGTGGGCGATTCGATCCTTGGAAGCCATGTGAACATCGGGGCGGGGACGAAACTTGCCAACCTCCAGTTCCGCTCGAAAGAGGAACTTTTGGAGGACAGGATAGAAGAGATAATCATAAGAACAGCCTCCGGCGCCATCATGAGCGGCATGCAAAAACTCGGCGCGGTGATCGGTGATTATTCGGAGGTCGGGTGCAACACCGTCACAAGCCCCGGTTCTGTAATAGGCTCGGGCTGCTGGATATATCCGAACACCACCGTCCCCAAGGGATTTTACGAGCGGGAAAAGCTGATAAGGAACAAAGGGGCCGGCGCGGGAGTTGAACTTTTGAGAAAGCCTGTATGAGATGGAGAAAAGCGCTTGACGGCGCCGCCAAAAGCCTGGCCCTGTCCTTGACTGTTTTGTCCCTCCCCTCCCCCGCCTCCGCGCAAAGCGTAGTGGCAAGGGACGGGGAAAAGACCGTTTTCACCGCCGATTCCGCGGGCGCAAAGGTGTCCGTGATCCAAAGCGGCGCGGGAGTCCCGCGTATCGAAAAAGCCGGCCGCATCGTCACTTACGCGGGTGACGGGACCGTCCGGAGGGCGCATTACCCGTTCATATTGGCGCCGGAAGCCAAGAGAGCCCTTGTCATTGGCCCCGGCAACGGCGAAATTGTTGGCGTGGCCCTTTCGATGGGGGCGGAGGATGTGGCCGTTGTGGCCGAATCACGCGCGATGGCGGACGCGGCGGCGGTCATGGCCCCGGCGGCGATGAAGGACAAACGCGTAAAGACCCTCCACGGCAGCGCTGCCAAGTGGCTCAAATCGGCCAAGGGACCGTATGACGTGATCGTGGCGGGGCTGGACTCGCAGGATACGCTGGAGGACAAATCTGCAATCACCGTGGAAAGCTTTGCGGCCATGAAAGGCCTGCTTAAACCTGCTGGTATCGCTGTGCAGTGGATTCATCTTTCATCCCTTGAAACAGATGACATGCGCAAACTTGCGGCGTCGTTCGCGGCGGCGTTCCCATATGTCACCGTCTGGAGCGGCGATATGAATCCTGTGAATTCGTGGATCGCGCTGACCGGCTCCGTCCAACCCCTTTTGATGGACGGAGCCGGGGTGAAAAAGCGGCTGGAATCGGCGGACAGGATTGACATGGTGGAGTGGAACGATCCATACAGCTTCCTTTCTTTTTACATAAACGACCAGGGTGGGATCAAGGCGGCGCTGGATGGGATGGCGGCGCACACCGCAAAAATCCCATCCATCACAAGCCCCTCCATCACTGGCGAAAGCGAGGAGATGCGCCGGTCTGCGGACAATTTCGCGTTCTGGATGAATTACCGTTCTCCGGTGACGGAACATATAAAGGTGGCCGAACATAAGGACACGGACCTGCTGCGGACGTATTTCGCGGCCCGGTCGAAAATACTCAACGGGCGGAAGATCGGCCTGGGAGGCGCCGCCGCCGATGAGATATCGTGGTATGATAAGGCCCTCAAGGACGCGCCGGGTGATCCCCATCTGGCGCTGTCATACCTGGCCATCGGGCTGGCGTATTACCGGGGTGGGCTTTTGGACAAGGCCGCGGCGCAGCTGGAAAAAGCGAAAAAAATCGCGCCGGACAGGGCGGTGATAAGGTTCTACCTTGGCAAGACGTACGAGAAAATGGAAAAGGCGGCGCTGGCCAACGCCGAATTCGCCGAGCTTAAGAAACTGGCGCCCGATTATGTGGAGCGGATGTACCTGCCCAGCCGCAACAACGGCGGCATTCCGCTTAACTGAATATCGCGATACACTATAGTGAAGGTGAGAAGAAAATGAAGTTTTACGCCGCATTTATGGCCCTGCTGATTTCATCCGCCCTTGCCGCGCCAGCCTTCGCAGCGGACGCTTCCGCCGCCCCTGCGCCCGCCCCTTCTTTTGATATGGAACTGGCGGAGGGGGGAAAGCTTTCGCTGGCCTCTCTGAAGGGGAAAGCGGTGATACTCAACTTCTGGGCCACCTGGTGCGGCCCCTGCAAAAAGGAGATGCCGGCGCTTGAGGCTGCGCACAGGAAACACAAGGGAAACGGCGTCACCGTTGTAGGGGTGAACTTCGATCAGGAAAAGGGAATGGTGAACTCTTTTCTAAAACCGCTGGACGTGACCTTTCCCAACGCGCTGGACGCCGCCGGCAAGACGGCGGAAAAATACGGGGTGATGGGCCTGCCCACAACGATTTTCATCAACGGCAAGGGCCTTATCGTTGGCCAGCACACCGGAGCCATCACCGCCGATCAGCTGGAAGGCTGGATCGCGAAGATGGCCCCGGGCAAGTGACGGCGTCGCGGCCGGGCCCGGGCCAAAGCGTCTGAACCTGGCGCCACCGTCCCGGTGGAAATAGCTTTCTGATCGCCCCCCACCGCCAAGTTGGGGCGAATATTTCCATATTGACACTCAATTGATATAAAATGAAAGTTTTCCCAAAGAAAGTGGTCATGGAAAAATTCGAAGGTTTTCTGAACATCTTCAAGCCGGAGGGAATGACGTCGGCGGACGTGGTGCGCGTCGTCAAAAGGGAACTGAAGGCCAAGAAGGTGGGCTATATAGGGACGCTAGACCCCCTTGCCACGGGCGTGTTGCCCGTCGGCATCGGCAGGGCCACACGGCTTTTCCCGTTCCTGGAAAAACAGGACAAGGTGTATGAAGCTGTCCTAAAGCTCGGCGAGGCGACGGACACGCAGGACAAAAGCGGCAAGGTGACCGAATCGGCGGACACATCCGGCCTGACTGAACAGGCTGTGCGCGAGGCCGTGATGAGCTTTGCCGGCGGGATAACGCAGATACCCCCCATGTTCTCCGCAAAAAAGATACAGGGGGAACGGCTATACGACCTTGCGCGGCAAGGGATCACCGTGGACCGCAAGCCAATCAACGCCGTGGTAAGCGACCTTTCGGTGATAAGCGTGGACCTGCCGCACGTGCGGTTCGTGGCGCGCGTCACCGCCGGCGCCTACATCCGCACCCTCTGCCACGACATCGGTGATAAACTGGGGGTCCATGGCCATTTAAGCGAGCTTACAAGGCTTCGCTCCGGCCATTTCTCCGCGGACAGCGCCATGCCGCTGGAAAAAGTGAAAAGCGGGAATGAAGAGGAAGTGATGACCCACTTGCTGACCCTGTCCAACGGGCTTTCGCACATGTCAAAGGCGGTTGTCATCTCCCACGGGGCCGAGCGGCTGAAAAACGGAATGCCGGTGGGCGTGGCGGAGATCGCAAGCTTCGAGGAGGTGGAAGGGAGCGATTATGTGCGCGTCGAGTCCAAAAGCGGGGAGCTTTTGAGCGTGGGGATGAAATGCGGGATACCGATGGCCGGTTTCCCCTTCACCACCATAATCCCCAAAAAGGTGCTGATATAGCGTAACGGGACGTTTTTTGCTCAGCCCGCAAAATCCTTGATGATCCGGGGCAATTCATCGTCCACGAATTGCGCGGGGCTTGCCACCTTGAAACGATGGATCCCCTTGGCCCTGAATGTGGTGAAGTCTTTTTTATCGCCTGTCACCAGATAGTCCGCTTTCCCGTTCACGGCGGACAACGCCACCGGTATATCTTTGGCCGGCATTTTCCACTTCGCCTTTTTCACCTGCTCCGCCGATGGCAAAGGGACCACATCAAGGTTCATCCGGGGAAGATATTCCCTGTAAACCGGGAGGGCGGCGGGTATTTTGCGGTGGATGTTTCGTTCGATCTCGATAAGATTGTATTCACCGGTGAACCCGGCGAGAAATGGAAGCCGCAATGAAAGCAAGTCCAGGATTATTCGAGGAGCCCCTTTGTCCGAGATGATTCCGGAGATGATGACATTTGAGTCCAGAAAGACCCTAACGGCCTCTTTTCTTGCCATATATCTTTTGGAAGACCGCTTCCCTGTCCTCCTTAAGCCCGGCGATAAGATCATCGGCGGCAAGCCCGGATTGCTTCAATATCTTTTTAATTTGCCGCCGGGCCTCCTCCAGCTCAAGCCGTTTGGGGGTGACGATGATCGAATCCCCCACCGGGATGATGGCCACCGCCTGCCCTTCATCCAGATTGCCCGCATCCCTGATTTTTTTCGGTATGGTCAGCTGGCCCCGGGCCTTTATTTCCGCCACCGCCGGTTTTGCCGCAAACATTATTGACGCCTCCGTTTTCTGAATTCAGAATATCAGTATTCTGATTTAACCGCAAGCGCGGGATCACCCCTTCAGATGCGTCTCTATCCGTTCCATCGCCTTGTCCAATCCCAGCAGCGCTATGAAGCTGCCGATCTTCGGCCCGGAGGACTGGCGCAGGAACACCCGGTACAGCGTCTTGAACCACTCTTTCGGCTTTATCTCGCGCTCCTTGGCGGCATGGAAGGTCAATGTCTGTATCGCCGCCGGATCCGGTTCGCCCCCGGCGTCACGCAGTTTTGAAAGCTCCCCGTGGAACGCCCGCAATACCTCGTCCATCTCGTGCCCGGCCGCCTCTTCCTTCACGTTCGGCAGGTACACCTCGCGGTAGTAGATCAGCGCGTCGGCGATGAGCTGGTCGTAATACTCGATGTTCCCCTTTATCTCCGGCTGGTATTTTACGAGGAAATCGCGCACGATGGCCGGATCGTCCTGCCGGAGCGCCACGATAAGCTCGTATATCATCGAGTATGTCACCACCTTGCCGCCGTGCAGGGCCCCGGCGTGGGCGCCCTTTGAAAGGCGGGAGACGAAGGGGACTGGCGAGTCCGCCGAACCGTCGTGGTTTGCCACAAGATCCAAGTACTGGTCCACGATTTCCGGCAGGATGGGCAGCCCCATTTTTTTGGACACCTGGGGCTTTATGTACATGAAGTAAAGCAGCGAGTCCACCGGGGCATACCGCAGCCATTGCTCGATGGATATGCCGTTGCCAAGCTTCTTGGAAATCTTCTTGCCGGTCTCGTCCAGAAACAGCTCGTACTTGAAAAGCTCCGGCGGCACGCCTCCAAGGGTCCTGACGATGCGGGAGGAGAGCCGGGCCGATTCGGTCAAGTCCTCCCCGTGCATCTCGTAATCTATGGAAAGCGAGAACCAGCGCAACGCCCAGTCCACCTTCCAACCAACCTTGCACCCGCCGTCCAGCGCGCTGACTGTCCCTTTATGCCCGCAGGACTTGAACTTTCCTTCCGCGTCCACCTCGCACGAATACGATATGGTGGAATTGGCGGCGTCAAAAGCTGTGACGCGGGTGGAGTATATCCGGCCGCAGCTTTCGCAGATGGGGAAAAAGGGGCTCCACGCCTCGCGCTTGTCCTCGGCGATCTCGCGGGTGAACATCTCCTTCACCTCGCCGTAATTGGCCAAAACGCGCTTGAGCCCGTCGTTGAACGCGCCGGACCTGTATTTTCCGGTGGACGAGGAGAACTCATAGGTGAACCCGAACGAGTCCAGAAACTCCCGCAGTTTGCGGTTCATGTAATGGGCGTAAGACGGCTCTTCGCCGAAGGGGTCGGGCACGGCCGTCAACGGTTTTCCAAGGTGTTTTTTCACCATGTCGCGGTTGGGTATGTTCCGCGGGGCCTCGCGAAGCCCGTCCATGTCGTCGGAAAAGGCGATAAGGTGTGCGCTCACTTGCGGGGCCAGCGTCTTTAGCGCCTGGAGCACGAACGACGTGCGCGCCACCTCGCCGAAAGTGCCGATGTGCGGCAGGCCGGATGGGCCGTAGCCTGTCTCCGCGGTGAAGTTGCTCCTGCCAAGTTTTTCAAGCCTGCCGAGGATGCGTTGCGCCTCGATATACGGCCATTCCCTGTATTCGGTCATTTCCACTTCCAAAATTTTTTAATTATAGCACGCGAAGGACGCGCCTGTTTTATCGCTGGAATCCACGCGGCGGATGGTCTAATATCCTTCCGGCGCTGGCTTTGGCCCTGCCGCCGATCCTACTTGCATGGAAGGGAATGTTGTGACTTTTTTCGACAGCGTAATCATGGGCATCGTGGAGGGATTGACAGAGTTTCTCCCCATATCTTCCACCGCGCACCTTATCATCACCGCCAAGCTTTTAAACCTGGCGCACACCGATTACATGAAAAGTTTCGAGATATCCATCCAGACCGGGGCGATCCTGGCCGTGGTTGTGATGTACTGGAAGGAGCTTTTCACGAACATGGAGACCGTGAAAAGGCTCATCGTCACATTCATACCCACCGGCGCGCTGGGCTTCGCGTTTTACAAGGTGGTGAAGGGATATCTGCTGGGCAACGGTTCGGTGATCGCCTGGGCCTTTGTCATCGGCGGGGTGGTGCTGATAGCCTTCGAGATGCTCCACCGGGAAAAAGATGACGCCATAGAGGAGATATCAAGGCTGCCGTACGCCCAATGCGTAATGATCGGCTTTTTCCAGGCGCTGGCGATGATACCGGGCGTGTCCCGCTCCGGCATTACGATTATAGGCGGCCTGCTGCTGGGGCTGCGGCGCAGATTGATAGTGGAGTTTTCTTTTTTGCTGGCTGTGCCGACAATGTTTTCCGCCACGGCGTACGACCTTTACAAATCCGGCGGGGCCTTTTCGTTAGAGCAGTTCGGGTCGCTGGCGGCGGGATTTGTGATGTCGTTCATCGTCGCCATGGGGTGCATCAAATTCTTCCTGCGCTATATCCGGCGGCACACATTCATCCCGTTCGGAGTGTACAGGATAATCGCCGGAGCGGCGTTGCTGGCGGGGCTGCTCCCTTCCTGAAGAGAACTCCGCCCCGCGTTACATCGAGGCGGCCAGCGCGTTAAGCTGGGCCGAGATGGACCGCATCTTCTCCGCCGAGCCGGCCGGCATCACCGCCGAAAGTTCCTCGATGGAAGCGGCGCGCTCCGCCAGGGCGTCCCTTGTCTGTATCCTGCGGCTCAGCTCCACCTTGTTCTTAAGGTCGGTCACCGTCAGGCGCGTGTCGTTTATCAGCGACTGGTTTGTCTTCACTCCGGAAGATAAAGTGGCGATCTCCGTTTTCATCACACCGGACGCGTCGGATATCCTTGAAAGCTCCGAAGTGTGGCGGCTGACCACCGCGCCTAGCACCAGCGCCGACAAAAGCGCCACCCCTGCGATGCCGATGGTCACATAATGAATCGCGCTGTATGGTCCGCCGGAACTGGCCGGACGCTCCGCGGGCGCCTGCCATGCCGGCACATCGTCCTTGGCCGCCGCAACCGGCTCTGCCGTGTCCTCGTCCTCGTCCGTCTCGTGCGAAATGGGTCCGGGCGCCTGCGAAGGCTCCGCCGCCGGGGTCACCAGTGAAAGGCGCCCCTTGTCTTTTTCGTTTGCAGTGTTCTCGGCGGATGGTTTTATCGTCTGGTCCATTTTACGCTCTCCTTTCGGCGCGGCGGCGATTGACGCCGTCATTTGCTCAAATACTTCCTGGCTTATGAACGATATGGGGCTTTGAGCCTGTGTCCCAATGGCCGCCAGATGGTCCATGAACTCCATCGTGTCCATGCCAAGCCGCCTGGCCGCTTCGTACACCCTTATTTCGCCCATCGTTTAAGCCACTTTGTGATTGTTCAATCTGGCTGATTCTATCCCATCGGCGGCCCATGGCGCAATGGCGCCGCTTGAACGAATCATTGCCATCGGATACAATTGACGGGCGCATTGGGCGCAACTGGTCCGAATCACCTGCTTGTAAGGAAAATAAAAGTGATAAAGAATTTGTTTTTTCTACTGATTACCACCGCTTTGGCGGCAAGCTGCGGCGGAGGCTCTTCCGGCTCATCGTCTTCTTCAAGTTCGTCCGGGTCATCCTCCACCTCAACAGACACCACAACACCGGTCAACTCCTCCTGCGCCCCGGCCCATGAAGGCAACGTGGTGTGGACTTATTCAGAATGCGGCCCGCTTGTGGACGGTGAGACCGTCAACATAAACCAGGGGACGCTGGACGATAGCGGAGTCCAGCTCGGCTCCCGCAAGGTGAACAAGGGGCGCGTCACATTCACCTTCACGAAACTGGACTGGAGCATGATCCCCTGGCCGACGGACGACATAGTGTTCATGGCCTTTATGGCCCTGGGGCAGGACTTGTCCAATGGCTACGGCCTGAACAACGAGGTGAACTGGCATATCCTGGGCAACCGTTTCGCGGAGGACGGCGATATCGAGACCCGGCTTGTCACCCAGCGGTTCGACGGTGTGTGCATACCGGAGTCCATCCGCTATTGCGAGAAAAAATTCAACAATTTCGACGCGCCAAAATACGATTTGACCCAGTCGTACAAGTGGGACTGCGCGTGGGACACCACCGTTAACAGCGGCATGAACGATTGGGGCCAAAGCGGCGGGGACGGACTTGTAAGCTGCGCCTTGTACAACGTGACGGACGCGAACAGCCCGGTCCTCATCGAGACTTACCGGGTCCCCACTTCCGGCTCGTATGAGGGGTTGAACGGCTTTACCGCCGGCGGGAACACCAGCAGCTCCTTCTTCAAGCCCAATATGGCCACGACTACGACGAATTTCCGTTTCTCGATCATCGAGTAACCCAAGGACCATCAGGGGCGGCTCCATTGGCGGGCCGCCCTTTTTTTTCGCCCGCGCCGCCGTTTGCATTTCCGCCGCGAATGTATAGAATGGCCCCATGTCCGAAATCGGCAGGCTTAGTTTCACCATCGAAAAGGCGCTTTCCGGAAAGCTGGAAAAGCTCGTCAAGGAAAGCGGCTACGCCAACAGGTCGGAGTTCATACGCGACCTGATACGCTCCCGGCTTGTCGAAAAGGAATGGGAGCTAAACGAGGAGGCGGTCGGGACCGTCACACTGGTGTACGACCATCACGCCCGGCAGCTTTCAAACAAACTCACGCAGCTCCAGCACGACCATCACGAGGCGGTGCTGGCCGCCACCCACGTCCACCTTTCGCACCACATCTGCGCGGAGATGATAATGATAAAGGGGCGCGCGGCGATGATAAAAAGCATCGCCGACAAGCTCCGCCGCCAGAAGGGGGTCTTGCACGTGGAGCTTTCGATGAGCTCGACGGGGGAGAAGCTAAAGTAGGGGCGGGTTTCAAACCTGCCCGGATTCTGATGTGGGGGCGCCGTCAGTCCAGATCGAAAATATTGTTCGGCTTTATGTCCTTTTCCTTCTTCGCTTCATTTAGCGACGCCTTGAAAAGTTCTTCGGCCATCTTCCTTTTCTTTTCAAGCTGGCCGGCGATGTCGTCGAGCTTTCCGGCGCGTTTGTCCCTGTCGTCTTTGGCCTTGGTGAAGGCGTCGATGAACCTGTCTCCGCTGGACTTTTCCACCAGCGGCTTGCGGGTCTCGATCAGTTCTCCGGTGATCCTGTCCACAATCAGGATGGTCTGGCATCCGGGGCATGCGACCTTGATTTCCCTGTCCATGGCGGGTCAGGCGCCCTTTTTCCCCTCGTCTATGGCCTTCTGGGCCTCGTCGGCGGCGCCCTTTATTTCCGATTCGGTCTCGGAAATGGACTTCTTGAAGTTGCGTATCCCCTTGCCAAGCCCGCCCCCTATCTCCGGCAGGCGTTTTGCCCCGAACACCACCAGGGCGATGAGAAGGATGATTATAAGCTCCGGCATGCCGATTCCGAACATTTGACTCTCCTTTTCAAGCCGATGCCAAAGGCGTCCGCCGCTTTGGGGGCGCCGCCGCAACAACGAGGGTTTTTCAACGGCCTCATTGCTGATATACTTAATCTATTTTAACGGGACGGGCGATTTAAAGCCACATTAAAACCAGTAATCGAGGGGAGCCCTTTTATGGAGCCTGAAATAACCGTCAACGGCGCAAAGGCCGTCGTGGACCTTACCGGCGTGACCCATCTGGCCGGCGCCGTGGACAAACTGTCAAAAGCAGTCCTGGCCCCTGGCGAGCTTATCGCGTCGCTGACAGTCAACGGCGAATATTTGGAACCCGGCTCCCCGAAGGCGGCCGCCCCCATCGGCCAGATCAAGACCATCGAAGTGACCACCATAAAAAATCCGATAGAAATGACCGTCTCGCTGCTAAAGCGGATGGGGGAATACCTTTCCACCATGTCCCCCGGGGTGGGCAAGGCGGCGGACGTGCTGCGGCTGGGCTCCGCCGAAGAAGGCAACGCCATGCTGGTGAAGATTCTGGACGGGATCACAGCTTTCACCGACCTTATCGAGACGGCCAAGTCCGTCGCCCGCAACGACCTTGGGAATCTGTCGTCCAAGGGGCAGACTTTCACGGGGCTGGAGGAGCGTCTCCTTTCCATGCTGAAAAAAGTTATGGACGCGCAGGAGTCCAGCGACTGGGTGATGGTGGCCGACCTTCTGGAGTATGAGATAGCGCCCGCTCTGGACGATTGGCGTAATATCCTGCCGGCGGTTGAAAGTGAGCTGTTAAAGGGCAATAATTGATCTAGACGGGCAGTTTTGGCGGCGCCGCGATGCCCAGTGTTTCGCGGCGGAATCCGGCCATGCCCGCCGGACAAGAATGGTTTTCCATGACCGGTTATTCATACGATTCGCGGAGCGACTCGCTGAACGCCTACCTTAAGGACATCAGCGGGATAACACCCCTGACCAGGGCGGAGGAAATAGAATTGGCCCGGGACGGGGGCGACGCATCTGTCCGCAAGCTCGTGGAGCGCAACCTCAAGTACGTGGTGATGGTGGCCAACCATTACAAGGGGATGGGCATGTCCATGAACGACCTTATAAACGAGGGTAACATCGGCATGATGGTGGCCGCCCGCCGGTTCAATCCGGACAAGGGGGTGAAATTCATCACCTACGCCGTGTGGTGGGTGCGTCAGGCGATCCTGCGGGCGCTGGCCGAGCAGGCGCGCATCGTGCGGCTGCCTGTGAAACAGGCGGGGCTGATCAACAGGATCACACGGGCTGTGGAGGCGCTGTCCCACAGGCTTAAAAGAGAGCCCAAGCTGGACGAGGTGGCCGGCGAGATGCGGATACGCCCCAAGTCGCTGGAGACGATCATGCGGGTGTACAAGGACTATATGAGCCTGGACTCGCCGATCAGCGACGACGATTCGGTGAGCCTGGGGGACTTGCTGGGCACTTCGCCGGAAAGCTCCGTGGAAGAGGAGTTCATCAGGCTTTGCTTCCATCACGACATGGAAAAGCTTCTGGCCGAGCTGCCGGAGCGGGAGGCGGAGGTTTTGCGGATGCGGTACGGCTTTGACGATCCGCCCATGACCCTGGAGGGAGTCGGCGGCAAACTGGGGCTCACCCGCGAGAGGATAAGGCAGATTGAAAAATCCGCCAAGGAAAAGCTGCGGGTGAAAACACGAATACGGATTTTGGAGGAATACCTGCGTTGAGAACCGGAGGATCGCTTTACGCCGCGGCCGTCATGATGGCGGCGCTTTTGGCCTCGTGCGCCCAGAACATAAACTCGCGCTACCAGATCGCGGAAAATCCGCTCACCACCGAGGTGAGGGACCGGACAAGGACCGCCAAGCTGTACCAGGATGTGGACACGATCCTCATTCTGGACGCCTTCGTGGACGACGAATCGCTGCGCAAGGCGTGGGCGGCGGACGACGCGCACAGGCGCAACCTCGGCCCCAACGAGGCCAAGGCGGCGCAGGAAAACGTGATGAAAGACGACGGCTCCAAAGTAAATTTCATCATGGCGCTGTACACGGCCAAGGATGAATGGAACGACCTGGCCAAGGCCGACAGCCGCTGGTCCGTTTACCTGGACACCCATAAGGGCCCGGTCCGGCCGGCGTCCGTCTCCAAGATTACGCTGGACAAGTTTTATTTGCGCGACAACCTGCCGTTCGAACCGACCTTCCGCAGGCTGTACTCGGTCTCCTTCGCGAAAAACGCTATTGGCAATGCTCCATACAGGCTGGTTATGTCCGGCCAGCTGGGCGAAACCTCGCTATACTGGGAAAAGTGAGCGAGCCTTCCGGGGCCGCGGCCCCAAGCGCCATAGAGAACATCGTCCGCCTGATGCGCCGCACGGGCGAGGCGCTGGGATTTGAAAACAGGTATCCCGGCGCCCGGATGGTGGACCAGATCGCCGCGGCGGACAAAATAATCCGCTTCAAGGCCATCGTGAAAATGGACGATGGCTCCACCGGCATTTTCCAGTGCTACCGCGTGCAGCATTCGGACACACTCGGGGCGTACAAGGGGGGCACAAGGCTCCATCCCAGCGTGGACATGGACGACGTGAAGGCCCTGGCCACGCTGATGACCCTCAAGACCGCATTGGTGGAAATCCCCTTCGGCGGGGCCAAGGGGGGCATCTGCGTTGATCCACACAAGCTTTCCACCGCCGAGCTTGAACGGCTCATCAGAAAATACACCGTAAAACTCCTGCATGACATCGGGCCAAACACGGACATCCCGGCCCCGGACGTCAATTCCGGCGAGCGTGAAATGGCGTGGATATACGACGAGTACAGAAAGCACAGGGAGCTTGCGCGGGGGGTGGTGACCGGCAAGCCCGTGGAACTTGGCGGCTCCAAAGGGCGCAGGGAGGCCACCGGCAGAGGGGTCGTCATAACATTGATGGAAGCGGCCAGGGAGATGGGGCTTTCGGATTTCACCGTGTCCATCGAGGGCTTCGGGAACGTGGGCAAACACGCGGCGGCGGAGCTTTATAAACGCGGGGTGAAAGTTGTGGCGGTGTCCGACAGCGGGGGAATGGTGGCCGACCCTGCCGGGCTGGACATACCGGGCCTGATCGCACATAAATCAAAGACCGGCGCCGTGAGCGGATTCGCCGATACGTCGCCCAAAGAGGCCATAGCCGCCCACCCCGCAGACGTGTTCGTCCCCTGCGCGCTGGGGGACACCATCCGGCCGGACAACGTGAAGGACGTGAAGGCCCGGCTGATCGTGGAAGGGGCGAACGCCCCGGTGTCGCTGGACGCGGAAACGGAGTTGGGACGGCGCGGCGTGACGATAGTCCCCGACATCCTGGCCAATTCCGGCGGGGTGATAGTTTCGTACTTCGAATGGGTGCAAAACCGCGAAGGGTTTTACTGGGAGGAAGAAGAGGTCAACCGCCGCCTGACCGACAAGATCACCGCCGCCTACGCCCGCGTGAAAGAGAGCGCCGTCCGGCAAGGAGTGTCATACCGCTCCGCCGCATACAGAATCGCCATGGAACGGATAGCAAAAGCGACGGAAGCGAGGGGAGTGCAGTAATTTTTATTTACCTCTAAACCTTGGATGAATCGTCCAGTTATCGATATCACGGCCACGTTTCACGCGGCAACCTCTCTTTTATGGCAGTAAAGGCTTGGCGCGCAATTGCCAAAGCTTCTTCCGCTTCTTTCATTTCGGGATCCTCCGGCGGACCTGGATACCGGAACTTCCAGGCGTACTCCGTCAAAGGAACAGCCTTGTCCACTATCTCTTTTAACGAAGGGTCCAGATCAAGGCACTGCTCCCCCACTTCTTCCAGACTGTGAGTCTTGCGGAACAATATCCCGTTCCATGTCAAAAAATCCCTTGAACGCCTTCTCCACGGCCTGCTGGCAGTGAAATACAACGTCGGAGAAAAGCGGAGGTTGCGCTGCCATGTCATGTTCCGCCGCCCTGATGTCGGTGGCGGCCCTGGCAAGCCACGATTTTGTCTCTTCGATCAGGACAAGGTCATGCGGCATAAAGCAACTTGCCTTCACGCGCCACGGTGGCCTGAAGCGATGCGGTTATCCGCAGGCGGCTTTCAAATTCATGCCGTGTTTGCACGATCACATCCGCCGCCGCCCGGGTCCCTCGAAGCGCTTGATAGGCGGTACGGCTTTTACGGCGGGCCTGTTCAGCCTCATCGGGCACAACTATAAGGATGTCATAGTCGCTGTCCTGCCCAAAATCACCCCTGGCCTTGGATCCAAAAAGGTATATCTTGTCCGGCTTGAACGTTTTTACCAGCCGAGAGACTATCTCCGACAGGACAGGATCGGCCAATTCAAGGATGCTCATGATTTACCACACGCTGATGGTGATACAGCAATATTAGGCAATCCGCGCCGAATGGTCAATGCCAGCGGCCATTTAGATGGCGCCCAAAGCGCCCGTGGTGAATTGCACCGCTGGAAGCGTTAAAAAAACCGTGGCGCGTGAACGCCACGGTCGTAAAAGTCCGGCTGACGAAATGCTTACACAGCCTGGAGCTTCCTGTTGTATTTCTTCCGATCTTCCTCGCCAAGATACCTTTTGCGAAGCCGCACGGCTGTCGGGGTGATCTCGGCCAGTTCGTCGTTGTTCAGAAATTCAAGGGACTGCTCCAGCGAAAGCTTCCTTGCGGGTGACAGTTTTATATTGTCGTCCGACCCGGATGCGCGCATGTTGGTCAGTTTCTTGCCGCGCACGGCGTTGACCACGAGGTCCACGCTCTTGTTGCACTCGCCGACTATCATCCCTTCGTAAACTTCCACGCCCGGCTCGATGAAAAGGTCGCCCCGGTCTGAAAGTTTGTCCAGCGAATAGGCTGTGGCCTCGCCGCTGTCCTGGCTTATCAGCACGCCGTTGCGGCGCGACTGGATGGGCCCGGACCACGGTATGTACCTGTGGAACGAGTGTGTCATCAGCGCCGAACCGCGCGTGTCCGTCAAAAGCTCGCCGTGCACGCCGATGAGCCCCCGGGCCGGAATCGTGAACTCCAGCCTTGTGCGGCCGTCGGAAAGGGGCTGCATGTTCTTAAGCTCCCCGCGCCGCGTGCCGAATTTTTCTATCACCTTGCCGGCGTACGGCTCTTCCACGTCTATGATGACGAACTCCTCCGGCTCCATCTTCTGCCCTTCCATTTCGCGCACTATAACTTCCGGACGGGAAACGGAGAACTCATACCCCTCGCGGCGCATGGTCTCTATGAGGATTGCCAGGTGAAGCTCGCCGCGGCCGGAAACGCGGAACGAATCGTTCTCTTCGGCCCGTTCCACTTTCAACCCCAGGTTGGCCCTGGCCTCCTGGTCGAGCCTGTCGCGCAGGTGGCGGCCCGTCACCTTGTCGCCGGCCTTGCCGACGAAAGGCGAAGTGTTCACCGAAAAGTTCATGGAGATGGTCGGCTCGTCTATCTCGATGGCCGGGAGGGCCTCCGGGAATTCCTTGTCCGCCAGGGTCTCGCCGATGTCCAGGTCCTTGAAACCCGCCAGCATCACGATGTCGCCCGCGCCGGCCTTCGCCACCTCTTCACGGGAAAGCCCTTCGAACCCGAAAAGTTTCACCACCTTGCCGAAGCTTATGTCCCCGTCGCGGTTGATGCGGGCGATATTGTCCCCAGTGGAGACGACGCCCCGGTTGACCTTGCCGACGGCCATGCGGCCCAGATAGTCGCTGTATTCAACCGATGTGACGAGCATCTGGAAAGGCTCGGTCTGGCTCACCATGGGCGGGTCCACCTTTTCCACGATGGTGTCCAGAAGGGGCGCCATGGAAGTTCCGGGCGTGGCCATGTCCAGCGTGGCTATCCCCTGCTTGGCGGAGGCGTACACCACGGTGAAATCAAGCTGCTTGTCGTTCGCGCCAAGGGCGGCGAAAAGGTCGAAAATCTGGTCTAGCACCCATGAAGGGCGGGCGTCTGCCCTGTCTATCTTGTTTATCACCACTATCGGGGCAAGGCCCAGCTCCAATGCCTTGCGCAGCACGTATTTGGTCTGTGGCATGGGGCCGTCCACGGCGTCCACTAAAAGCAGCGCGCCGTCCACCATTTTCAGGATGCGCTGCACCTCGCCGCCGAAGTCGGAGTGGCCGGGGGTGTCCACAATGTTCACCTTGACGCCTTTCCACCTGGTGGCGGCGTTCTTGGCGAAGATGGTTATTCCGCGCTCGCGCTCAAGCTCGTTGGCGTCCATGACGCGCTCGACCACCTTTTCATTTTCGCGGAAAAGTCCCGACGACCTGAAAAGCGCGTCCACCAATGTGGTCTTCCCATGGTCAACGTGGGCTATGACGCAGATGTTGCGGATGTCCTCCCGCCTGTTCTCCTTGTTTTCCAAAATCTTGCTCCAGTCCAACAAAATTTTTAATTATAGCATATTTTATGATTATGCGCAGGGGCCGGGGTAATTTTGATATGGTTCACAGGCCGGGAGGGGATCGGACACCGGACGCGAATCCGGCAAGGCGTTAGATATCAGCGCGCTGACAGCGTCACTTGGACCGGACGTAGTTGTATATCAGCTTTATCTCCTCGTCCGTAAGCCCATCCTGCGGAGGCATCGCCCTTGAACGGAACTTGAAGCCGCGCTGGGGCTTTCCCTCCCAACGGGACCCGTTTTTCACCTGTTTTATGAACTGATCGAGGGTGAATTTCGTCTCTCCGAGATCAGGCCCGAATTTCTGGAATGGACTGCCTGGTTTTTCATGGCACTTCACGCACCGCACGTACACCTTCGGCATTTCCGCCCCGTGCGAAGCGGTGGCGATTATCGTGAGCGAAAGAGCGAATATTATATTCCTCATGCCGCCGCGGGTTTCCTTTTAGAAAGCGCCTTGATCATGAAAATTACGTACACCACGCCGCTTATTATGGCGAAAAATCCGCCGATTCCCATGATCCCCATGCCGATCTGCTTTGCCAGGTCGTCCAACTGCTGGGCCTGCCCGAAAGTCTTGCGAGGAAGGCCGTGGTATCCGCCGATATACATTCCAAGCGAGAAAAGCGACTGCCCCACGCCATACACCGTCAACTGGCGCGTGAGCCATTTTCCGGCGACGTTCAACCTGCCGTTCTCCACCATCGCCACAAGCCCGGTGGTCATGAACGCCAGTGTCACGGAACCGATTGTGCCGTGATAATGGGCCGGGATGCGGGTGTCGCTCCCCTCTATCGTCAGGGCGATAAGCCCGCCGACAGCGAAAAGGAACACAGAGAGGGCCAGCCCCCGGCGGACATAACCCTCACCGCCGGAAGAGTACAGCATTTTCACCGCCGCCAGGCCGAAGATTATCGGCCCGAAGGAAAGCCCCCAGGCCTTAAGCAAAAGGTAAAACCTCCTGCTCTCCACCGTCAGCGCGCCGGAGGAAAGATAATAGAAAGGAGCCGCCAGCACCAACACAAGCATAAGGGCCAGGATCGCCGCCGCCATTTTGTTGGGGACTATCTCGTTACCCGCGATCTTTTTCGCCAATATGGCCCAGGCCGCCATCAGCCCAAGCGTGTTGGCGAATTGAAGCACGTGGCCGCCGCCCCAGAAGAGCGACTCGAAAAACATGCGGGACATGGCGATTTCCGGATTCCCGGACACCTGCGTCCACGCGATGGCGAAGCATATTATCGCCACGATCAACGCGGCCCCGGCGGCGAGAAGCGAAAGCCCCTTGGCCCAGGCAAGCTGCCCGCCGCCGAAAGTGGCCTTCAAAAGGACCGGAGCCCGGAGGATCACCCCCAGCGCGGCGAATCCGAAGAACACGCTGATCCCGGCGAAATACAGCGGCCGGGCCAGCACCGGCACATAATTGTTCAGCAACGGCGAGGCGGGGCCTGTGAACGGCGTGGCCACTATAAGCCCCACCCCCAGCAGCGCCCCGGCGGCTGCGAGAAGCTCCACCGTTTTCGTCTCCGTTCCGGCGGTGACGTAATACATCATGAAGATAATGAATCCCAAAAACCATATCACCACCGCCAGCACCACATGGGTGACAAGGGCGGTCTTGAAAAACTCCTGGTCGGAAAAAAGCAGGTTGAATCCCGGCGCGCGGGCCACCACCATCAGGAAGGCGTAAATGCCCATGAACGCCATTGAAGTTATGGCCACGCCAAGCCATGCCGTGGCGCCGTGTCTGCAAGGAAACATCCCGGAAATACCTCTTGATTGGGAAAGCTGGAAGTTTACAACGAAAGAGCCCTCGCGGCAATGGCGCGAAGGCCACGCCGCCTATCCGCCGTATGCCTGGCGTAAAAGTTCGCCCGCGCCCATTTTCAAAAGCTCTTCGGCGAGCTTGCGCCCCATCTCCTCATGCGCTCCGGCGGCGCATTGCGCCGAGCGGCGGTATATCACGGAGCCGTCCACCGCGCCCACCAGCCCTTCCATCTCCACTTTGCCTATGCTGACAGTGGCGTGCCCGGCTATCGGCACCTGGCATCCCCCTTCCAGCCGCTTTAGGAACGCGCGCTCCGCCTCCACCGCCACCCGCGTATTGGCGTGGTCGAGAAATTTTATCAGCCGCAGCGTCTCCGCGTCGTCCATCCGCGCCTCAATGCCGACGGCCCCCTGGGCCACAGCCGGCAAGGAATCGGCCACGGACATGTACTCCGTGATGGCCTCCTCATGCTCCATCCGCTTTAATCCCGCAACGGCCAGGATCACAGCGTCCATCTTGTCCTCGGTAAGCTTTCGCAGCCTTGTGCCCACGTTGCCGCGCAGCGAGACTATCTTCACATCGGGCCTGCGGCTCAATATCTGTGTCTGCCTGCGGAGCGAGGAAGTGCCCACCACGGCCCCCTGCGGCAGGTCCGCGAAGGATTTCACTGTCCGCGCCACCAATGCGTCCCGTGGGTCCTCCCGCTCGCAGATGCAGGCGATGAAAAGCCCCTCCGGCAGCGCCGTGGGGACATCCTTCATGGAGTGGACTGCGATGTGGATGGAACGGTCCAGCAGGGCGTTCTCGATCTCCTTTACGAATAGCCCCTTGCCGCCCACCATTGCCAGCGGCACGTCGAGAATCTTGTCCCCCTGGGTCTGGATGATCTGCAGGGAGACGTTTTTCTCCGGATGCTCGATTTCTATCTGCGACTTCACCCAGTTGGCCTGCCACAGCGCCAGGGGTGAACCGCGTGTCCCGATAATTATGTCAGACAATGTGAAACTCCGAAAATGCGTTTACCATTCAACTATATTAGCAGTGCATCTTTTGGACCGGAACCGGGGCCATTCTTGGGCAATATTCTTATAACACCTTTTTTTACCCGTCTGGCCAATGTGACCGCCCTTCGGGCTTCCGTCAATGATATCGGCTCATAATCTCCAGGATAGCGCGTGACGGTGGCATATTCAGTCAGCCTGTCCTGATCCAGCTTCGCCAACGGCGGCGTGAACTTTATCTTAGCTGCAACAACAAGCGCCGCGATATTGTGCGTCCTGGAGAATTCCACCCCTTTCCACACAAGCAATGCCTTTAGATACTTTTCAGCGCATTGCTGCGCATGGAAACATACCGTGTCCGCCGGGCTTTTCTTGCCCATCTTCACCATATGCCCGGCGGTCAACAGGTCGCTTTCAGCTTTTTTAATCCATTCGCGGACAACCTTGAGCGTATTTTCAAGGTTTCGCATAAAGGACCTGTCCCTCGTGAAAGGCGGGCCATTCGATTGTGCCCACCACATCCTTGCGCCATTCAAATTCCGATGGAGTTGTGACAATCACGTCCTTTTCAACCGGGAAATCATGGAGAGCCGTCCTCACCTTAAGTTGCGCCCGCCTCTTGGAGCCCCTTATTTTCATCACCACAAGCAAGTCCACATCGCTGTCCGGCCCGGCCTCGCCACGGGCGTAAGAGCCGAATAGAATGATTTTATCGGGCTTGAAGCGCAAAGCTATTTTATCAACGATATCGCTGATTATTTTCATGACGCTTCTCTGGGCGTTTCCATCCACGGCATGTTTTGACCGGCGCAAGAATAATTCTCCGATTTTAAATTATCCGTTGAGCAACGAAGCCACGGATATGTCCTCGTCAATACTTTCCCAATGTATGCCAATACCCCTTCCGATGAGCCTCCAGTCGCGCCGTTGCTCATCCGTGGCGTCCCGCAGCCTTGGAAACCACTCCATAGGAGCGCTTATTTCCCTGCCGTCCAGCAGACGGACATGGATCATGGCCGAATCGAACCTCACATCAGAAGCCATGCCTTCACCTGTTTTGAACAGTGTTCCAGACGATATCCATGTCAACTCCATCGTACTCATGGATAACGACATTCCGCATTGCGACCATCGCCCGCCATGGTATGGATGCGAAGACCGTCCGTGTTTCTTCCGATACCCCGCTGGCAGCTTCTCCAATTATTTCCAAACGCCGCACAACCGCGTCCTGACATAGAGTGTCCAACCGGAACTGATCGTGTGATTTGCCCCGCACATATTCCAACGCCGTCCGGGCGGCGTTTAGCATGTCCAGCAAATACGCGTAATCACGCGGCATAAAGCACCCGCGCCGTGGACAATATAGCCTGTCTGCGGATATGGTTTTTGCTCGACTTAAGCCCTTTACGGCTCGCAAGGTCAACCTTTCTTCCAAAAAGATCCTCAAGTTCATCCTGCATCGCCACAAAATCGAAAAATGTCCAGGAGGAACCTGTTCCGAAAGTCGCCAGTATGTCCACGTCGCTTTGCGGGCCAAAGTCACCTGAAACGGACGAGCCGAATATCGCAAGTTCTTTAATATCCCGCCTTTTGCAAAACCCGCTTATTTGCGGCGTGAATAATTCAATGTTCATTATTCTTTCCCTCTGAAAATATATTTCTTACCACCCGATGGCTTAATCATTTCTTTCCAGCCTTTCCCGATGATATCCGCAATACAATGCGCGCCTGCTCACGCAAATCACGGCGAATAACATACGCCTCTTTAGCTGATTCCCTGTCCGCCGTTTCACCCGGATATCGTACATGAACCGAATACTCACCCAATCTGGACAGCATTGGCCGGAAAGGCTCCAGTCGCTCCCTGTCCGCGGTGACGAGATCAAGCAGGGCCGGAAGGTTGTGTGTCCGCCCGAATGGTATATTAGATATCTGCAATATTGCTTTCAGATACTTTTCAGCGCACTGTTGGGCATGAAAGCAGGCTGCGTCATAATTAGGAGATTTTCTGGCGCGCAACTCCCTGCCAGCGGTGACAAAATCGCCTTCCGCTTTTTCAACCCACTCACGAACGAGCGGATTCATACAGTATTTCCCCTTTCTCGACTATTTCACGCAGGAAGAAATCGTTCCATTTAAGCCGCGTATCCATGTCCTCGGGAGTACGGACAAGTATCTCAACCGGGAAAACCGGATTGGTTTTCTCAAGTATTTCCGCAGCTTTGTTCATTCCCCGCCCCTTGAATGGCATTATCACCAGCAGGTCAACGTCGGAATATTCGTCCGGCTTTCCATAAGCGTACGAACCGAAAAGTATAACTTTCATCGGATTGAACTGACGCGCAATTTCATTTGACAGCGCCTTTATCTTTTCAAAATCAATCATGCCCATTCCCCCTCACTCCTCCTCCATCCCGAACAAATCCCTTGCGGTCTGGATGAATTTAGGCCCTTCCTCCGTCTCCGCCTTCTTCTTCAAATTCACCACAGGGGCGTGGAGCATCTTGTTCATCATCGCGGCGGTCATCTTCTCTATCGTCTCCCGGTCCTTTTCCGAAAGGCTGGTAAGCCTTCCCAGCGTCTTCTCAAGCTCCTCGCGCCGTATCCGCTCCGCCTTCTCCCGGATCGCCGTGATGGTTGGCGCCACCTCCAGATGGTCGAGCCACACCAAGAATTGGGAGACCTCGCGGCGGATTATCTCCTCCGCCTTTTTGGCTTCCCGTTCCCGCTCGGCCATGTTGGACTCCACGACGCTCTTCAGGTCGTCTATGTCGTAAACATAGCAGTTGTCTATCTCGTTGACCGCCGGCTCTATGTCCCTTGGCACCGCGATGTCTATGAAGAACATCGGCCTGTTGCCCCGTTCGCGTATCACCTTTTCCGCCAGTTCCTTTCGCACCACGAAGTGCGGCGCGCCGGTGGAGCTTATCACTATGTCGCACCGTTTCAATTCTTCATGCAGGTCGTCAAACTTCACCGCCTCGCCGTTAAACCGGGTGGCAAGCTCCACGGCCCGCTCGTATGTGCGGTTGGACACCAGCACCGTCTCCACCCCCTGCGCCACAAGGTGCTTGCAGGCAAGCTCTATCATCTCCCCGGCGCCGATGAGAAGCGCCGTCTTGTTGGAAAGCCCCCCGAATATCTTGCGCGCCAGTTCCACCGCCGCGTACGACACCGACACCGCGTTCTCCGCGATGGCCGTCTCCGTGCGCACGCGCTTGGCCACAGAGAAGCTGCGCTCGAACAGGTTGTTCAAAATCGTCCCTGTGGCGGAAATATCCCTGGCCGCCTTGTACGCGCTTTTCACCTGGCCGAGTATCTGCGGCTCCCCCACCACCATCGAGTCCAGCGACGAGGCCACCTTGAAAAGATGCTCCACCGCCTCTTCGAGCACGAAAAGGTATGTGGACCGGTCCAGTTCGTCCGGAGAAATCTCGTGATAGTCGCTCAAGAACTTTTTAAGCGACGCCACCCCTTTTTTGATGTCCGACACCCGGGCGTATATCTCCACCCGGTTGCAGGTGGAAAGCACCACACCCTCCAGCACGTCCGGGGTGCGGTCTTTTATAAGCTGGATGTTCTCGGCCAGCTTGTGGTCGGGAATGGACAGCTTCTCCCGCACCTCCACAGGCGCCGTGTTGTGGTTTAATCCCAGTACGATAAGGTTCATCTGCTTCCTATGTGTATCAAAAGCGAGGTGACCACCACGCAGTAGCCCGCCACGCCTATAAGCGCCGCCCGCCGCCCGCGCCAGCCCATCGCCACCCTGCCCGCCAGCAGGGCGCCGTAAACGCCCCAGCCTGTAATCAATAGAATGGTGGACATGTTTATCACCATGTGGCCATAGCTCTGGTCGGCCCATACCCACGCCGCCAGCACGCCAACGGTCACCACGGGAAATCCGAACACTATGCCGATCCTGTTCGCGTCGTCCAGGGAATTGAGGGCTGGAAGGCGGTGATACCACCCGCCGAACTTCTTGTTCTTAAGCTGGCGCTCCTGGATAAGGTACATTATACCCGCCGCGAACACCAGCGAGAACGCCCCGAACGCAAGGAACGAAAGAGCCCTGTGCATTGTCAGCCAGTAAGCCTTCACCGGAAACGCCGACTGGCTTTCCGGCGAGAATGAAAATGATATGAGCATCAGGAAAAACCCGATGGGCGCCATGAACGCCCCCAGCGGCGCCATCCGGAAATACCCTTCCGCCACAAGGAACGCCGCGAACACCGTCCACGCCAGAAAAAGGCAATACTCGAACGCGTTGGTGTATGGCCCATGCCCCGTCGCCATGGAGCGCTGGATCAATCCGGCGGTCTCCACCGCGAAGCCGAGCGCAATCATGACCGTGGCCATTATGAAAAGCGCCCTGTTGCGCAATCCCAGGTGCAGAAGGTATTTGACCATCCCCAGGAAATAAAGGAACGTGGCCAGCACGAAAAGCGCCGTCATGGAATGATCTCCTCCACAAGCTTCTCCGCCCCCGCAATGTCCCCGCTTTTTATTTTTTCCAGAAGGTCCGAATCGGCCAGCTTGTTGAACAATGCCTCGCGGCCCGCCTGGTCCGGCACTTTTTCCAGAAGGGCCGCACGGGCCTTGCCCATCATCTCAAGATATACGGCCCATTCCTCGCCAAATTCCTTTTCAAGGGCCATCCGCACCCTTTTGGCCACAGCCGGGCTTTTGCCGGAGGTGGAGGTGGCGATCAAAAGGTCCCCGCGTTTGACCAGCGACGGCACTATGAACGTGCAAAGCTCCGGCTGGTCCACAACGTTCACCGGGATGTTGCGTTTTTTAGACTCCTCGTAAACGGAGCGGTTCACCGCCGCGTCGTCCGTGGCGGCGATCACCAGCGCCGCGCCTTCAAGATACTTCGGCTCGAACGCTCCGGGTATATGCTCAACATTGCCGGATTTCACCATCTCCTCCGTCCAGCCGAAAACTTTCGGCGACACCATCCGCACCTTCGCCCCGCATTCGAGCAGCGACTTGGCCTTGCGCCCGGCCACGCTCCCACCCCCGACGAGCAGGCATGTCCTGCCTTCAAGGTCGAGAAACACAGGGTAATAGCGGCTCATTTTCCGTTCTTTATAAGGTGGTTTAGCTCCTCGACGAACTGCCTTATGTCCCGAAACTCCCTGTACACCGACGCGAAGCGGACATACGCCACATCGTCGAGCTTTTGCAGTCCTTTCATCACCGCCTCGCCTATGAAACTGGCCGGTAATTCCTTTTCTCCGGAGGCCAGCGCCGCCCGCGCCACCTCTTCGACAAGCTCCTCCCTGTCCTCCGCGGCCACGGGGCGTTTGTGGCAGGCCTTTTCTATCCCGCGTAATATTTTCTCGCGGGAGAACGGCTGCCTGGCTCCGTTCTTTTTCACCACCAGCGGCAGGGTCTCCTCTATCCGCTCGTATGTGGTGAACCGCCGCTCGCACGCCACGCACTCCCGCCGCCTGCGGATCATGTCCCCCTCCTTGGTCAGGCGGGAGTCTATCACCTTGTTCTCCAGGTCTCCGCAGGAGGGGCATTTCATGGCGCCACCTTGTCAGTGACGGTTCTTGTAAAGCGGAAACCTCTCGCAAAGCTGGCGGACCCGCCCTTTTATGGCGGCAAGCCTGGCCTCGTCCTCAAGGTTGTCCAACGCTTCCACTATCCAGTCTCCGACAAGATCCATCTCCGTCTCTTTCAGGCCGCGTGTGGTGATGGCGGGGGTGCCGATCCGCACCCCGGATGTCACCATCGGCTTTTCCGGGTCGAACGGGATGGCGTTCTTGTTGACGGTGATGCCTGCCTTCTCAAGCCCCACTTCCGCCGCCTTGCCGGTCACCTTTTTGTTCCGAAGGTCCACGAGCATCAGGTGATTGTCCGACCCGCCGGAGACGAGCCGCAGCCCCCCGGCGATAAGCTTTTCGGCCAGCCGTTTGCAATTTTTCACTATCTGGCGCTGGTAATCCTTGAATTCGTCCTCCATCGCCTCTTTTAACGCCACGGCCTTGGCGGCGATCACGTGCATAAGCGGCCCCCCCTGGATTCCGGGGAACACAGACCTGTTCAGGTCCGCCGCCCACTTCTCCTTGCACAGCACCATCCCCGAACGCGGCCCGCGAAGGGTCTTGTGGGTGGTGGTGGTGACAAAATCGGCGTATGGCACCGGCGATGGATGCACTCCGGCGGCGACAAGGCCTGCGATATGCGCCATGTCCACCATGAACACCGCCCCCACCTCGTCGCATATCTGGCGGAACGGCTCCCACGGTATCTCGCGCGGATAGGCCGAGGCGCCCGCGATGATAAGTTTGGGCTTGTTGGCTTTGGCCAGAGCGCGCAGTTCGTCGAAATCTATCGTCTCCGTGTCCTTGCGCACGTTGTACGGCACCACTTTGAACCACTTTCCCGAAATCGAAAGAGGGTGCCCGTGGGTGAGATGCCCCCCGTGGGCCAGGTTTAATCCCATGATCGTGTCGCCGGGATTCAACACCGCGAAAAACACCGACTGGTTGGCCTGGGATCCGGAATGGGGCTGCACGTTGGCGTGATCGGCGCCGAAAAGCGACTTGGCCCGGTCTATGGCCAGTTGCTCCACCAGGTCCACTTTCCCGCATCCGCCGTAATAGCGCTTGCCGGGGTAGCCTTCGGCGTATTTATTGGTCATCACGGACCCTTGCGCCTCGAGCACCGCCTCGCTGACGAAGTTTTCCGATGCGATCAGTTCGAGCGTATAAAACTCCCTGTCCTCCTCGCCGTGGACGGCGTCCCACACTTCTGGGTCCTGGGTCTTCAGGGCGGACTCGCGGGTATCAGTGGTCATTTTTCTTTCTCCCGGTTGTTCTGTTCAAGTTCGGTGATCTTCTGGAGCCTGCGCTCGTGCCTTCCTCCCTCGTAAGGGGTGGTAAGCCAGGTCTCCACAATGTCAAAGGCGGTGGAAAGCCCCGTGGTGCGCCCGCCGATCACCAGTATGTTGGAGTTGTTGTGCAGCCTGCTCATCCGGGCGGTGTAGTTGTCATACACTAAAGACGCCCGCACACCGGGGAACTTGTTGGCGGTGATGGACATGCCTATGCCCGTGCCGCACAGGAGTATCCCCCGGTCAAACTCCCCGCCGCTCACGGCGCCGGCCACCTTCATACCGTAGTCCGGGTAGTCCACGGAGGTGGCGTCGTGCACCCCCACGTCCACCGGCTCGTAGCCGAGCTGTTTTAGATGGGCCACGATGTCCCGTTTGAGGTCGAACGCGGCGTGGTCGGACGCAATGACGATTTTCTTTGCCTTATCTTCCAATGTTTCACCGGAAATAATGTTAATTCAATCGAATTTACTATTATATTAAAGCTTTGGCGCGGGTGTCAAAAAGAGCGTGTGCGTCCCAGGGTGCGCGAGGCCCTACCAGATCACTTTGGCCCCATATTCCCGGAACATAGGATCGCTGGTGACCACGGGGCAATTGGTAATGATGGATTGCGCGATCAACATGCGGTCAAATGGATCGCGATGCGGGCCTGGCAATGCGCCTGCCGCAACGCCGTGCTCGACGGTGACGCCAAGTTCTAAAAAGCGGGCCTGGCGCAGGTAATACGATAGTTTTTGCGGCACGTCGCCTGCCTCGGGCAGTTTGCCCAGCCGGGCTTTGGTGGAGATTTCCCACGCCGAAGCGGCGCTCACCCAGATCACATGATCGGGATCGGCAATGGCGCCATGGGCTTTTTTTGAGAGCCGCTCGTCGCCGAACAGCCACCAGAGCAGGGCATGAGTGTCGAGTATAAGTCCGTTCACCGCTCCCAAGCCTTCAACTCCTTCTCCGGGAGCGGTTCGAAGAATTTGCCCGTGACCCTTCCTTTCGCCAGGCCGGACCGGCGCGGCTCGGGTTTTTCCAGAGGCGTCAGGCGCGCCACCGGCTTGCCCGACCTTGCGATAATGATCTCTTCTCCCGCCGAAGCGGCGTTCACCAGCTTTGAAAGATGAGTCTTGGCTTCGTGCAGATTCACCGACCGCATGACGATTCTCCCCCGTTAAACCAACTTGATGGACTTAGTTTACTATATGGGATGTTTTCCGTAAAGAAGGGCTCTCCTCCTGGCCGCTGTGTGATGGGGCGTTTGTTGAAAGCCGCTTACCCTCCATCCGGTCTTGCGCCCGCCAGGCCCAGTTGGACTTGCACCGCCCGCTCCACGCCGAGCATCCCGTCCGTGTCCAGCCGTCCTATACGGGTCTTTAACCGTGCTTTGCTAACGGTGGCTATCTGGTCACCCATAGCTTTGCGAGTTTCGCCGTTGAGGGTCACATACGCCTCGCATGGATAAAGGCGGTCTGTCTTGCTGGTAAGGGGGATCACCTGGACACGGTTCAACGCTTTGTTTGAAGCGTCGTTGCTGATGATGACGGCGGGGCGGGTCTTGCGGATCTCCCCGCCAATGGATGGATCAAAGTCCACCCACCAGACCTCACCGCGTTTCATCTTTCACATCTTCGACAAGCCCCTCGCTCCATTCCAGCGCCTCTTTTTCGCGCTCTTCGTCGGCGGCCATGCGGCGATACGCCGCGTCGAGATTTTCGCGGACAACGTGCGGGCGGGCCAAATCCTCCAGAAACCGGCTGACCCGGCGGTGGCCGATTACCTTATGCAGCCCCTCGTAAACCTTTTCGTCCACGGTGATGGTAAGTTTTTTTCTCATGACTCAGACCTTCCTGTACGTATTCTACACGTATTGAATAAACTTGCGCATAAAACAATATTGTCCCCCCTTTGACTTACCACTCCCCCAGTCCATACAATACCGGAAACTGACAAGGGGCTTTATAAAGCGCATGTCCACCCGGCCCGCTCTGACGATATATCCCACCCGGCGCAAGCTGGAGGAGGCGGTGGCGCGCCTTGTGGACGGGCCGGGTAACAGGGCGGCGGCCGGTTTCGGCATGATGACCCTGGGGGCGTTCGAGCAAAGGTTGTCCGCCCAGCTTCCCGGCCCGGTGGAGAGCGCCTCCCCTTTCGCCCAATCACTGATACTTGCAAAAGCGATGGACGCCCATTGCAGCGCCAGTCCGGGATGCGCCCTGGCCCGCGCCCGGGGGTTCAAGGGTTTCACCGGGGTGACCCTGTCGTTCTTCAACGAGCTGGCGGCGGGGCTTGTCACGCCGGAGGTCCTTGAACAAATCACAGGATACGCCCCCGAAAGCGAGCGGGACATCGCCGCAGTATATTCCCTTTTTCACAAGTCCCTGGCCGATCACCGCCTCTCCGCCTCCGGGCCTGAAAAAACGGCGGTAATCGCCGCGCTGGGCCGGGACGAGGCGTTCGATATCCCCATTCTAAGCCAGTACGGCGCAATAGTTTTGCGGGACATATATCAGTTCACCCCCTTCCGGTTCGAGCTTTTCAGGATAATCGCCCTAAGGATGCCGGTGCAGATCGTCGCCCCCGCCCCGGATGAGCGGCGCAAGGCCTTTGGATATATTGTTTCCAACATCGAGAAATTCGAAAACCTCGGCGAATTGGCCGGGGAGCTTGAAATCGCTTATGAAGAACCGGGCAAAGGGGCGCTCCAGCCGTTGCTGGCAAAACTGTTCGACATGGGCCGCCCCGGGCCATCGGAAGTGGACGGCGGGCTTTTGGAAAACGTGAAAATTCTGAAATGCGCCAGCCGGTACCGCGAAGTGGAGGAAATCGGCCTTTCCATATTGCGCATAAGGGAGAGGACCGGGCTCGATTGGAGCGAATTTGGCGTGGTCTTCCGCGACATAAATCCATACGCCGCCATCATCGAGGACGTTTTCGGCAGGTATGGTGTGCCGTTCTATTTCCGGCTCGGCTTAAAATTGTCCGTCAATCCGCTGGTCAAGGCTGTCCTGTCCATCTTCACCGCCATAGAGACCGGATTTGAGCGCAACGCGGTGATGCCGGTGATCTCCTCCGGCTATTTCGGCAGGTTTGCGGGGCTTGATCACGGCCTGGCGCGCAAGCTTTTCATAGTGTCCAAAATCATAGACGGGCCGGCCTCCGCCTGGAGGGCGAAGCTCGGCCGTGGCGTGGAGCAATTGACAAAAGATGAACGGGGCGCGGCTAAAATAATCGCCCGCGAAACATTGGCCCTGCTAAACCAGTTGGAGAAATTCGCCGGGCAGGCGCATCCGGAAAGTTTCTTCGAATCCTTCTCCGCGATTCTGGAGAGCTTGGCGATCAGCGCAGATCCGCCCGGAAAGCCCGCGATGCCACGGGCGCAAAAGGTCCGGTTCCGCGACAACAGCGCGCACGTCCAGCTGCTGGAGACCGTCGCCGAGGCGCGGGAGGCCGCGGAAAAGCTGCGGCTGGGGCGGTTTAACATGGGGTTTGACGCGCTGCGCGCCCTTTTCACAAGCCACCTGGACAACCGTTACATCCCCGAGCCGGGGACGGCGGACACGAACACGGTGGCGGCCATCGGGGCGCACGACGCGGCGGGGCTGTCGTTCGCGCATCTATGCGTGGGGGGGCTTGTGGAAGGGGAATTCCCGAAATTTCCAGAGGCAGGCTCCATATTGAACGAGCAGGAACGCGGCGAGTTCAACCGGTTGCATGGCGCCCACGTCCGCGCTAAAGCTCCCCACCTGTGCAAGGGATTGCGGGTGTTTGACAGGTGGACGGAGAAATGGCAGGAAGAGTCGCTCCTTTTTTTCCAGACGGTCAAGGCGGCGCGGGAAAGCGTCGTCCTCACTTATCCGGAGAAGGAGCTGGACGGCAGGCCCCTTATGCGGTCGCAGTTCGTGGACGACACGCTGGACGTGATCCTGCCCGGGGCGGCAGCGGCCCAGCGCGAGGAGCTTCTGGAAAAAGAGGCTCCGCCTCCTATCATCACCGAGCGGGCCATGGACGAACTTGCCGATGGCGACGAGAAAATGACCCGCGTGATAAAGGACATTTTCCGGGGGAATGCGCCCCAAAAGGGGGAAGCCGAAGCGGCGGCGTCTGAATTTGCCGGGCGCAAGTTGAAGTTCACCCGGCTATTGGACCTTTCGGCCATGGCCCGCAGGCGGGACAATTATTTTTTCGAGCAAGACCCCCATGCCAAGCTCGCCATGCTCGATTCCCACAGCGGGCTTGCCTCCGATGGACGTCAAAGGCTGCGCCAGACCTTCGCCAAACATCACAAAGGGAGCTACAGCCCCACAGGGCTGGAAAAGTACGGCCAGTGCCCTTTCAGCTTTTTCGCCGCCCGCGCGCTGGCCCTTGAGGAGGTGGAGGAGCCGGAACTTGAGATGGACGCAAAAGGGATGGGGACGCTTCTCCACGATATCGTGGAGAGGTTTTACAGGCGGATGATCGAAAATAACGGGCTCCCATTGAGCGGCGGCCCAGCGGAGGAGACCGCGCTTTTCGAGGCGGCGGAGAATTCTTTCGCGGCCATTGAAGCGATGGGGGGACAGGGGGACCCATCGGTTTTCCGGGTGGAGAAAAAAAGGATTCTGGGCCAGTTGAAGCTGTGGCTTTCGGTGGAGGCGGAAGAACAGGCGAAAAGCGGCTTTGTGCCGTGCGCGGTGGAAACTGCGTTCGGCCTTGGTCCGAAGGCCGAGCCCCCCATATCGGTGAATATTCCGGAGCTTGGCGAAAGGTTCCTGGGCGGCAAGATAGACAGGACAGACGTGGACCCGGGGAAACGGGCCGCGCGCATAGTGGACTACAAGAACAGCTCCTCGGCGCAAAAATACCGGGAGATGGTGAAGCGGGAAAACATGGGGCGGACCTCCTTCCAGCCCCCCATTTACATGATGCTCGCCCGGCGTTATGTGATGGACAAGGGCATCCTGCGCGAACCCGGCGCCCTGCGCGGCGGCTACCGGCTGCTCAAGGCCCGCAAGCCTTCGGATGCGTACATCATGACCGATTCAGGGAAAGGGGCGCAGACGCATGTGGACGACGGGGTGTTCCTTTCCATCGGACCACAAGCCGGCGGAGAGCGGTTTTTGGACAAGCTTGCCGCCACGGTGATCAATATAGAAAACGGCCTTTTCCCTGTGGAGCCGGTCAATTGCGATTACTGCTCCTTTTCCGCCCTGTGCGGCCATATAGAAACTTTCACGCCGTCAGGCGAGGCGGAATCATGAGCATGGACGCGGTGAAGATGATCCTGGAGGCCGATGGGAGCGTTGTGGCGCGGGCTGGGGCGGGATCGGGCAAGACCTATTCGCTCGTAGAAAAGTTCATCGATGAACTCAAGACTGAGACGGACAAAGGCTATGTGAAGGTGGACGAACTTGCCGCAATAACCTTCACGGATAAGGCGGCGGCGGAGATGAAGGAGCGTGTCCGCGAGAAGCTGACGGCGCAGCTTGAGGCCATGCGGGGACTGTTCCCTGTCTCCGGCTCGTCGGCGAACCTGGACGAAGGGGATGGCAAACCAGGGGGGAACGAGAAGCTTTATTATCACCTCGTCCGGCAACGCCAGTCCCTGGGGGGCGCCTATATCTCCACCATACACTCGTTCTGCGCAAGGCTTTTAAAAGAGAACCCGCTTTCCGCCGGGGTTGATCCGGCATTCGGCGTGATGGACGAGACGCAGGCGGCCACCGGACTGGAGGACGCGGCGCGGCGCGTGCTCCTTTCAAAACTGCGCGCCGGGGACAAGGAGGCCGAACGGCTGACGTTCATATTCGGCTTCGCCGCCAAAGCCGCCATGGGCGCGGGGCTCACCGACACCATCACACGTATGATCCCGCTTTTGCGCGCGGCGGACAAGCCGCCCAGCGCCCTCATAAACCTGTACAGGGAAAAGGCCGGGCCATATATCGCCGATGACGGCGCCATGATTGACAGGTTGATGGCCGTTGTCCCTCAGCTTGATGCCACGTCAAAGCTTCCGACCCTTAAGAAAGCGGCCGAGTGGATCGCCCGGAACGCCGGGGAACTATGCGGCGCCAAACCGTCCATCACTGCGGCGGTGGAAGGCATGGAGTGGGCAAAGAAGATGGAAGAGTCCGTGAACGAAAGCAAGTCCGCGATGCCGCAAACAGTTGAAACCGGCCATATGGCCGCAACGTTATTGCGCAAAGCCGCCGGAGCGGTGATCGAACGGGCCACCATGGGGGACATGGAGGCGTTTTTAAAGCTCTCCGGCGCCGTGATGGACGAATATGTGCGGGAGAAGGAGAGAAAATCGCTACTCGATTACGACGACCTGCAGGAGAAGGCCCTGGCCCTGCTCCGTTCGCGCGAATCAGTGGCGAGCCGCTACGCCGAAAAGTTCCGCAGGGTGATGGTGGACGAATTCCAGGACACCAACGAGCTTCAGCGCGAAATAATCACCACCATCGCCGATCCGGCGGACGGAAAGCTTTTCATCGTGGGCGATTTCAAGCAGTCCATCTACGGATTCCGGGGGGCCGATCCGGCCGTGTTCGAAAGCACCGCCGGGCGTATCGTGGAAACAGGCGGCCGGTCGGCGCCACTTACCGTGAACAGACGGAGCGTGGAGGAGCTTATAACCTTCACCAACGCCCTTTTCACCGAGCTTATGAACGGCGGAGAGGACGGGAGCGGACGGCGGTTTGATCCGGCGGAGGACGCGTTGACGGCCCATCGCGGGGCCTGCGGCCAGACGGCTGTGCGCAGGCTTTTCATTCCGGATGGAAACGGGGCGCGGGAAGCGAGGATGACAGAGGCGCGGGCCATAGCCGGGCTTGTGCGCAAGGAAGTGGAATCGGGCCAGACTATCATCGAATTGGACGGCAAACGGCGGCCGCTGAAGTTTGGCGGCGTGGCGCTGCTTATGCGCCGGTTCACCAACGTTTCGATGTATGAGAACGCATTCCGGCTTGCCGGAGTCCCATTCCAGGTGGTGCACGGCAAGGGATTTTACGGCGCGGGCGAAGTGGCCGGCCTTGTGAACCTGCTTTCGTGGCTGGACTGGCCGGACGACGCGCTGGCGCTGGCTGGAACGTTACGGTCGCCTTTTGTGGGGGTGAGCGACGTGACGCTGCTCCTGCTCCACCGGGACGAAAACGGCGCCCCGCGCCACACTCCCGGATTTTTCAGCGGAAATCCAAAACCGTTCCCAAAGGATATTTCCCGGGAAGACACCGTCAGGCTCAAACGGTTCGCCGCCGTCTCCGCAAGGTGGCGCGCCGGGAAAGGCCGCCTTGCCATCGCCGAGCTTTTGGAGACGATCCTTTCGGACACAGGTTATGGCGCGGTGATGATGAGCCGCTTCCACGGCGAACAGAAACTTGCGAACATTCTAAAGCTCATCGAACGGGCCAGGCTTTTCGACGCCGGTAACGGAGGCTTTTCCGCGTTCGTGCGGGACCTTCGGCTACGGAGCGATGAAGGGGCGGACAAGGAGGCGCAGGCGGACGTGGCCGGGGCGGACGCCGTGTCCATAATGACGGTGCACCAGAGCAAGGGGCTGGAGTTTCCCATGGTGATAATCGGGGACATGGGGGCGGCCTCGAACACGAACCTGGGGCGCGCTGTCTTCCATCCCCGCATGGGGGCGGCCATCAGCCATTGCGTGGCGGACGGCATGGAATGGGTGAAAGGCCCGGTGCGCCTTGCGGTGGAAGAGGAGTTGAAACGGGGCGCGCGCGAGGAGAGCAAACGCCTGCTGTATGTGGCCATGACACGGGCGCGGGACAGGCTTGTGTTAAGCGGCCCGCCGGGAAAGTCCGGGAAGGACACCTGGAGCGCGTGGGTGGACGGCATCGTGGAACGGGCCGGGCTTGCGGTGGAACCTGTGGACGCGGCGGGACTGGCCGCGCCGGTGGAAGGCCTGGAGCGGGAGGACGACAGGGAAATCGTGCGCCGGGTGAAAACACTTTTAGACCAGCCCGGCGCCGGGGAGATTGCGAAGAAGAAAACGGCTCCCGAAGCAAGGCCTGTGATAAACGTCACCGTGACGGCCCTTGCCGCCATGAACGCCTGCCCGAGGCTGTATTATCACCGCCATGTGATGGAGTTGGAAGAAAACCGCGCGGCGCCGCAAGGAAAAGATGTACGGACGCAATCATCCAGCGCGGACATGGGAAGCAGGGTCCACGCGCTTCTCGAAAAGCTCCTCTTCACGCAAGATGGTTTCGAAAAACGTCTTTCAAGCGCGGTGAACGCGGATTTCGCGGACCAGACGGATGCCACGCGCAAAATAATACATGGCGCCATCGCGCGAGCCTTTGGCGCGGCCCCGCTTGCCGGACTGTTGACGGCCACGCCGGGCGAGGCGAAAAGGGAAGTTCCGCTGGTCTATAAACTTGAGGGGGATGATGTGACGCTCATCGTCCGGGGGGCGGCGGACGTGGTGTGGGAGCATGAAGGGAATATTTTCGTGGCCGATTATAAATATTCGAAGCGCCCCGCCGGCGAAAGCGTTTATCTGTTCCAGTTGAAACTATACGCGGCGGCGCTGATGAACGCCATGGAAGTGGACCGTATGGAAAGCTGCGTCGTCTATCTTTCGGAACCTGAAAAACCGGTCACCAGCGTTACCCTTGATCCAACCGGCGCGCGGAACATCGAGCAAGAAGCCCTGGCCGCCGCGGCGGCGATAGCAAAGCTTGAGACCCGCCCGGAAAACCACTGGCCCCGCGCCAATGAGGAATATTGCAAAGCGGCGGGATGCGGGTTTTGCGGTTCCGGTGAATCCTGACTTCACAATCAGAACTGATTCGGCTTCTTTCGGCCTCGCCCGTGCGATAATATGAATCACACAATCTGTCTGAACGGGGGGGGGGACCGTGGATTTCAAGGTTGGGGACCGCATCGGCGGGCGTTACGAGGTGCACCGGATTTGCGGCGGGGCCGGCAGATCGGGCATGGGGATCGTTTATGTCTGTTTCGACCACAAGGGGGGCGGGGCTGTGGCCCTGAAGACCTACCAGCAAGGCTTTTTCCACGACAAGGCCCTTTTCGAAAGTTTCAAGCGCGGCGCCCTTGCGTGGATACATCTGGACCGCCATCCGTACATCGTGCAGGCCATGGGGGTATTCAACATCGCCGACAGGCTTTACATCGGCCTCGAATACATCGCGCCCGATTCCGAGGGGAGGAACACGCTGACCCATCATCTCAAAGGGCGCATCCCGCCCGAGAAGATTTTACGCTGGGGCGTGCAGTTCTGCGACGGCATGGAGCACGCGCGCCTGAAGCAGATCACCCCCCATCGCGACATCAAGCCTGACAACCTGATGATAACCTCCGCCGGAAACCTGAAGGTAAGCGATTTTGACCTGGCCGGGCTTGGCTCCCTTTCCGCCCAACCCTTCCCCGCCGGGAATGTTTCATCGTCCGCCCCGGGGCTTTCTTTTATCAAGGCGGGGGAGGGAAAATTCGTTGTCGGCACTCCGCCGTGGATGGCGCCCGAGCAGTTCGATGGGGAGACGGACGCGCGAAGCGACATATACAGCTTCGGCGTGACGCTATACCAGATGTCCGCCCAGGGGCGGCTTCCGGTGACTGCGGTGGACGGGGACTGGGCGAAGGCCCATCGCGATCAGTCCCCGGAGAGGCTTAAGACATTGCTTTGGCCGCTGATAGAAAGATGCCTGGCCAAGGACCCGGCGCAAAGATTCGGCGGCCGGGAGCCTGAGAAGGGGTTCATCGAACTGCGTCTGGCGTTCGCGGACATGTGGGAGCGTGAAATGCGGAACATGCCTGTCCCCAGCCCTCCGGAGGGGCGCGTTTTTCAGGCCGGCGACCATAGCGACAAAGGGGTGTCCCTGGCCCAGATGGGGATGCACGACCATGCCCTGCGAGAATACAAAAAGGCGCTGGAGCTCGACCCCAACTGTGTGCTTGCGTACCTTAACGCCGGGATTTCGCTGTGGCGCAAGAAGAACTACACCGAAGCTGCCAAGGCGTATATCAAGGCCGTCAAGCTCGACCCCAACCTGGCGGAAGGATACTGCAATTACGGCCAGGCGCTCAAAAGCATGGGGAACGCGGTGGAGGCGGAGAAGGCGTTCCGCAAGGCGATAAAGCTCAAACCGGGGCTCTCCTCCGCATACGAGGGGCTTGGGATCATTCTGTCCGAAAGCGGCAGGGGGCCCGAGGCGGTGGCCCTGCTGGCCCAGGCTCTTGAAAAAGATACATCCAATCCCAGCCACCATTACAACCTGGGAGTGTGCCATGAAAGGGCCGGGCGGTTTGACGAGGCGTTAAAACTGTTTGAAAAAGCGGTGGAGCTAAGCCCGGACAACGCCGGTTACCTTTACGGCCTGGGCAACGGCTACAGATTCAAAGGCGACATGGCAAGGGCGGTGGAGATGTGGCTGCGCGCAGCCGAAATAGACCCCAAACACGCGCTTGTGCGCTACAACCTTGGCATCGCGTATGAGCGGGCGGGGAACATCGAGGCGGGCTTCCAGTGGTACCGGCAGGCCATCGCCCTTGATCCGCAATTCGCCGACCCCTATTACAACTATGCGCTGATACTTGCCAACCAGAACCTGTACGGCGACTCTGCCGGCGCTTTCGAAAACTTCGCGAAATACGCCCTTCCCGCCATGGCGGAACATGTGGAGAAAGCCAGGGGCTACATTCCCCAGCTTAAAAAAAGCGAGGCCGATTACCTGGAATTGATGAAGACCGGGCCGGGAGCCCTGTACAACCGGGGGATCGCCTATATGAACCTGGGGCTTCTTGTCCCGGCCCGCGAGCATATAGACAAGGCCTTGAAGATGCGCCCGGGATACCCGAACGCCCTTTGCGGGCTCGGGATACTTCATGAAAGGAACGGCGATTACAACGCCGCAGCCGACTGCTATTGGCAATCGCTGACCAGCGATCCGTCATACGTGATCGCCTGGAACAACTACGGCTGGGCCAACTATAACCTTGGAGCCCTGAAAAAGGCGCGCGAGGCGTATGAACGGTATATAAAGTCCGCCCCCGCCGAACAGGCGGAATGGATTGCCGCCGCGAAGGCTGTGCTGGCGGAGATAGAACAGAAAATGGGGGGCGGCCCGGCGCCTTCAGGCGGCGACTTCGTGGACCAGTTCAACAAGGGGATGGCGTTCATCAAGGCGATGGAGTACGGCAAAGCGGCGGAAGCTTTCTGGAAGGCGCACAGGCTAAAACCGTCCGACTCGGGCACAAGGTTCAACCTGGGGCATGTGCTTTTGATGGACGGCCAGTACGCCGAGGCGCTCAATGTGTTCGGCGCGCTTGCGGCCGAAATGCCGGGCGACGTGGAGGTGCGCTACAAGGTCGGCATGGCGAAAATGAAGCTGAACATGCTCGAAGAAGCGGTGGTGGAGTTCCGCGGCGCCATCAAGATAGACCCGAAGTTCGGCTCAACGTACTACTCCCTGGGCTGGACCCTGGACACCCTTGGCAGGGCAAGGGAGGCGTGCGAGGCGTACAGGGTGTTTCTCGCCAACGCCGGCCCGAACGACGCAAGAAACGTTGAGCCTGTTCGCCAGAGGCTCGAATATCTGGAAAAGGGGCTTAAATAGTGAAAAAATCCCCTTATTCTCCCGGCCTGCTGGCCGCATGGCGGATATCGGCGGGCGAAACTGTTGCGGGGAAAATTCCCAAAATCGGCGTCATCCAGTTTCTTTGCGGGCTTTTAAAACTTAAGGACGCGATCCCGTATATAGAAAGCAGCGTAAGTTTTTCATTGGCCGACATGACCATCATGAAGGAGGAAGCGCGCGTCCTGGAAGATATCTTCAGCCGGGTAGGGCTTGATCCCGCCGCCACCCGGCGCGGACTGCGCGAAGCGGTGGGGATCGGGGGTTACGAATGGAAAGACGACGCGCCGGTGCACAGGAGCTCTTCGCTGAAAGCCGTTTTCGAGCGCGCGGCTTATATCTCCAACGGATTTAACTCCGATTGGGTGAAGGCGCCGCATATGCTCGAGGCCATTTTCGAGGATCCGCCGCCGCAGGTCAAAGAGCTTCTGTCCGGACGCAAAATCAAAACGCAGGAGGTGGAACGGCTGGCAGAGCAGGCCAACGCGGCGGCGCATGCCCCATCCCCGGCCACCGCTGGCGCGCAAATCCCTTCGCAAAAAAATACGGCTCCGGAATTTTCCGTTGACGCACTCTCAGGATCGCTAACGCAGTTCGGGCGGGACCTGACGGCGCTGGCGGCGCAGGGGAAATTGGGACCGGTCATCGGCAGGCGCGATGAAATGCTCCGGCTGGCCCGGGTGCTTTGCCGGAAGACAAAGTCCAATCCGGCGTTAGTGGGCGAGGCTGGCGTGGGGAAGACCGCGATTGTGGAGGGGCTTGCGGCGCGGATCGCTCAAAAAAAAGTGGCGGAAGAATTGTGGGGCCACCGGATAGTCGAAATCCGGATGGGGCAGCTTGTGGCGGGGACGAAATACCGGGGGGATTTCGAGGAGCGGTTAAACCGGATCGTGGCGGAAGCGGAGGCGGACCCAAAGCTCATATTGTTCCTTGACGAACTGCACACCCTTGTCGGGGCTGGTGATGGCGGAAGTGGCGGACTGGACGCTGGAGCGATCTTAAAACCGGCCCTGGCGCGTGGGACGATCCGCTGCATCGGCGCCACCACCTTCGACGAATACCAAAAACACATCGCCGCCGACAAGGCGCTGGCCCGCAGGTTCATCCCCGTGCGCGTCGAAGAGCCTTCCGAGGCGGAAACGCTCGAATTGCTGCGCGGGCTGAAGGCCAGCTTTGAACAACATCACGGCGCGGTGATAGAGGAGGGGGCGCTGGATGCGGCGGTGCGGCTTTCCATGCGGTACATACGGGACAGACGGTTGCCGGACAAGGCGATAGACCTGATAGACGAAGCGTGCGCGCTGGTGAAGGTGGATACGCTCAGCCACCATCCCGGCTCCCCGTCCGGCGCAACGGGGGGCAAAAAGGCGTTCGAACATGTGACGGCGGAGATTGTGGCCCAAGCCGTTCGCGAACTTACCGGAATCGAGCCCGCCGAACTGGCCGGGGCCGGCCCGGCCCAGCTCTATTTGCGGCTTGCGGACAAATTGCGCGAAAAGATCGCCGGGCAGGATCGCGCTATCGCAAAGGTGACACAACGGCTGCGGATGGGGGCGGCGGGGCTGCGCGACGAGAACAGGCCTGTGGCGGTGTTCCTTTTTCCCGGCCCCACTGGTGTGGGCAAGACGTGCATGGCTAAACTTATATCCGAGGAGGTGTTCGGCGATACCGGCGGCATGATCCGGCTGGACATGTCCGAGTTTGGCGAGAAGCACAATGTTGCGCGGCTTATCGGGGCTCCCCCGGGATACCTGGGGCACGGCCAGGAGGGGCAATTGACCGGCGCGTTGAAAAAACGCCCTTATTCACTGGTGCTGCTCGACGAAATTGAAAAGGCGCATCCGGACGTGTGGGACATATTCCTGCAACTGTTCGACGCCGGGCGGCTGACGGACGGGAACGGGGAGACGGTGGACGCCACCCACGCAATCTTCGTGATGACCTCCAACATCGGGGCGGAACGTTTGAAAGAACGGGCCGTCGGTTTCGGCGCGGACAAAATACGGGACGAGGCCGGGGAGTATTTGAAGGCGCTGGAATCGGCCTTCCGGCCCGAGTTTTTGAACCGGATAGACGAAGTGGTGGTCTTTGAGCCTTTGAACAGGGAACGCGCGCGGATTATCGCAAAAATGGCGCTGGACGAAATATCGGAAAAACTCGCCAAACGTTCCCTCTCCCTTCAAATCGGCGAAGGGGTGGTGGACAAGCTTGTCACCGAAGGATTCAGCGAAGCCTATGGCGCCAGGAACATGCGCCGGACGGTGGAAAATCTCGTGGCCAAACCGCTTGGCGATATGCTTCTGGCGGGCGCCTCCGGGGGCAAAACAATCACCCTGGCCATAGAGGGGGACCGGCTGAAGATCGTGAGATAAAAACGCGCTGAATGCAAACCAGAGATGATTATTGAAAAGAGCCGGGATGCCGTTTTCACGAAAATTGCCTTTAAAAATAAATCACGCCAGGAACCTTTTCACACGCGGGATCAGATCCTCCGGAGTGAGCGGCTTGTTCACGAAATCATCGGCTCCAAGCCTGAAAGCGGTCTCGCGTTTTTTCGTGTCGGTGTCCGCGGTGATCATTATCACCGGGATATCTTTGAGATGTGGCATGCCCTTAATCCGCTTTAGCATCTCAAATCCGTCCATTCCCGGCATCATCACGTCGAATATCAAAAGATGGACCTGTTCTTTTTCCAATATGGACAAGGCCTGATTTGCGTTTTCCGCTTCCATGGTGTCCACATATATCCTGCTTAATAGAAGCCTGAGCACCATGCGGATCGCCGCCTCGTCGTCCACGATAAGCACCCTCGGCCTTACCATTGGCAGGTCCGCGTAAAACACGCTCCCTTTCCCTTCTTCTGATTCCGCTGTCAGGCTGCCGCCCAGCGCTTTCATTATGTCGTGGCTTAAAGGCAAGCCGAATCCGGTGCCCATTTCCCCATCCGTCCCCGGTGTGGAGGTCTTCTCGTCGTGGCGGAACAAGACCGGCAGCATGGCTTTATTAATCCCGGTTCCATTGTCGGCCACGGCGATGGAGCACTCCCGCCCTTCCGGCGTGAAAATCCTGACCGTGTCCCCTTTGCGGGAAAACTTCACGGCGTTGGTGACAAGGTTCTGTATGACCTCGCCGAAAAGCTCAAAATCCGTGTAAAGCCTCATCCCCGGCGGGACTTCGTTCATGATCTTGACCCCTTTTCCCTCCGCCAGCGATCCTACCTTGCCAAGGACATAGGACACTTCCACGTTCGCGTCGATGAACTTTCGCTCCGGCTTTATCTTGCCGGTCTGGAGCCTGCTGATGTCGAGAAGCTCACTGATCATTTTCACCATCCTGCCGCCGCTGCTGTTCACATGGCGGAGTATTTCAGCGTCCTTCCCGGAAAGCTTGCTCGCCTCATCCCTCCCCAAAAGACCCAGAAGGCCGATTATACTAGCCAGCGGGGATTTGAGATCATGGGCCACCAGCGACACGAACTTGTCCTTCAGCCGGGTGGCGGCTTCGGCCTCGTCCTTGGCGGCGCGCAGCTCCTTTTCGGCCAGCTTGATCTCCGTTATATCCTGCGCCACCCCGGATATCCTGCCGCCGCCCCGGATATCCTGCCGCCGCCCCGGAAAATCTTGACGTAAGAGCGGACGTGCCTTACCGCTCCATCGGGACGGACAAGCCTGAAATCAATGTCGAAATTATTGAATTCGGAAATCGCCAGGTCCAGCGCAAGGGCGACCTTGCTCTTGTCTTCCGGGTGGATATGCCTCAAATAGACGGCGAAAAGCCAGGCCAGCGCCCCCTCCCCCATTTCGGAATCCACATCGAAGATCATGCGCATCTCCTCGGACAGTGAAAGCCTGTTTTTCATTATGTCCAGGTTCCAACTGCCGATGCGGGCTATTTTCTGGGCCTCCATCAGGTTGCGCTCCACTTCCACAAGGCGTTCCTCGGCTTTCTTGCGCTCGGTTATGTCGCGGTTGCTTGCGCGGCGGCCAAGCCAGCCCCCCTGTTCATCATAAACGTTCATGCAACAGTGGTGTATCCAGCGTTCCTCGCCGCTTTTTGTTATTATGCGGTATTCCAGTTCGCTGGTTTCTGAAAGATTGCGCATGACGCGGAAATGTTTGTTGATGGCCATCCTGTCGTCCGGATGGGCTATCTCCACTTCCAGCAAAGGATCTGCGGCGAACTCCTCGCTGGAATAGCCTGAAATGCGCTGGCACGAAGGGGACACATAAATCATTTTTCCGTCCGGGCCGCGCCAGTTTTCCCAGTCGAAGGTGTAATTCGCCACGGTCCTGTAACGTTTCTCGCTTTCCTTGAGAGCAAGTTCCGCCGCTTTGCGTTCCGTTATGTCCCGCGCCACCCCGATTGCTTTCCATCCTTCGGCCATTTTCAGGGAAGCGATGGAAAGCTCCAGGGGAAACTCCTCCCCATTTTTACGGAGGCCCGTGATCTCGATTGTCTTGCCGATGACCGGCCCATCCCCTTTCTCACTGAAAGCCGCAAGCCCGTTCAGGTGGGCGCTCCGGAACTTTTCCGGGATTATAATCGTGCTCAGGCAAACTCCAAGCGTCTCCCGCTGCGTGTAGCCGAACATTTTCTCCGCCGCCGGATTCCAGAAATCCACTTTGCCGCTGGCGTCTATCATTATTATCGCGTCGCTGGCCGCGGAGGTGACCACGCGGAGCCGTTCCTCGCTCCTCTTTATCGCCTCTTCAGCCAGTTTCCTGTCCGTAAGGTCCCTTAACACAGTGATGCGCGCGGGAAGGCCCTTGAAATAAGCTGCCTTGCCGCGAACCTCCACAGGAAAGGTGGACCCGTCTTTGCGGAGCCCAAGAATCTCGTATGGCCTGTCAAAACCGGAAGCGATGTTGGCCACGACTGTGGCCCTGTATTCCGGGGCCGTAAGCTCCAACACGGTCATCGCCTGCAATTCCTCCCGTGAGTACCCGAACATCGAGGTGAACATGGTATTTACATCCAGGAACTTCCTTTCTCTGGATATCACTATCCCCTCAAAAGACGCTTCGGCTATGCGCCGGAACCGGGCTTCGCTTTCAATGGCCGCTTCCTCCGCGCGCTTGCGCTCGTTGACTTCCTCCATGAGCCCCTGGTTTAGGCTGTTGGCGGTTTTCTTTTCGGCGATGAGCGCCGCGATAAGGTCGTTTTTTTCAAAACGGAGGGCCAGGGTGTCGGTGAATGTTCTATTTATCCTTGTGGCAAGTCCCCACATGATCGCCACGAATACCACGATCAGAAGCCCGGCGGCCACATGCACCTCGTCGCCGAATGTGAACAGTTTGATCGCGGCAGGTATGATAAGCGGGACGACGTACAGGCTGTAGATTTCCATCACTATGGAAAGATATACCACCGCTCCGGCCGCCATACCGCCAAGCACGAACACTGTGAACCACTGGTGGGACACCATTTCTCCGGTCATGAAAAGGACGCCAGTCACCCCCCAAAGGAGGCCGGAAACGAACGTTTCGGCGGCGAATCTGTTTTTCCAGAGCGCTGCGTTGGACTCGTTTATATCCTGTTTGCGGAAAGCGAGCACAGTCCCCCACCGGTAAAGAGTCACAAACCACAAAGCCGCCGCCCATGACACCAGGATTTCATGCGCCACAGCATCCCATTGGACATACATTACAATCACGGGATTGACTAAATTGGCTATGAGCGCGACTTTTGCCTGGCCGTAAAGCAGTCTCACCCGCTCGACGAGCATTTTGACGTCAGGTGCGCCAATATTGGTGGGAGCTCCGCCTTCCGGATGGTTCATATATTTAAGAAACCAGCGAAAAAAAAGGAAAAGCTTTCAGGAACCACTTAATTGAAAAACAGGCATTACGGTTATTAGTTTACCAGTTAGCTGGCAAAAAACGAAGGGTTTTATTAAGTTTACCTATGTAAACAAAGGTGCGCCACCACACTTATTTTGTATTGAAACGTACAATTACCACTCCCGGCTGGAGATGATTGATTGATTTTGGAGAGCGGTATTTGATAGCTGGATTGAAAACAGTGGCGGGGGATGGCCGTGATTCCGGCCACCCCCCACATACGCCACTACGCTGAAACGCTCAATGAACCGGCTGGATTCTTCTCCTTGCCGGATACATAGGCGGAATCAATCTTTGAGGACTTTTCCTGCGGCGTGGCGCCGGAGGATGAGCCGCTTTCAAACGCCTCCTCGGCGCTGGCTTTGGAATCTCCCGCCCCTTCCTCGGCAGACGCGGAGTCCTGCGAAGTGGAGCCGAAAATCGGGATTTCGGAAAATCCTTTGCTCTCCTCCCCTCCCATCACCGATGGCTGGGACATGGAATCTATCTTCTCCTGCCCCATCACCGAGGGCTGGGCCGGGGACTGCGCCTGCTCCTCCCCCATCACCGGCTGCCGGGATTGATCGCCTTCACCGGAAGTCTCCTGCGATTTGTCCGGCTGCGCGGCTCCCGTGCCTGTCAAAAGGTATTGGTCGAAATGCTCGTGCATCTTCGCCATGTTGGCCTGGAAATCCACCTGGCTTGTGATGGAGACGAATTTTGTGGCGGCGAAATCGTAAGGCTCGCGCGAGAAGCCTATCCGGGGCCTTCCGTATGCGTCGTATTGCTGGCTGAAATGTATCTGCCGGTTGTTCACCTGCCGACCCTCTTCCTGGGTGGGGATCGGGTCGCTGAGCCCGTCTTTCATCTTGCCCGGATTCCGGTTGATCACCATTTCAACCTGGCCTCCGGCGGAGCCTCCGCCCCACGCGGACTTGCCGAATCTGGCTGTGACGCCGTTTGCGCCCAATTCTCCGGCGGAGATGTTCTCCCCCTTGGGCCCAATTCCCGAACCGGGAAGTGGAATGGACTCGGGCGCACTCTTCCCGCCCATCAGCGGAACTTCGCCCTGCCCCGCCTGTTTCCCGCCTCCCATGACAAGCTTGAAGTCCACCCTGTCATGCGGTTTCGGGATGAAAATAGCCTTTTCGGCTATGGATGGAGCGACCTTATACTGCCGCGAAGCCAGCCCCAGCCGCTGCATTGGCTGACCCGTACCGAATTTTGCGTTCGGCAATCCCATACTCATGGCTTATTCCTCCAACGTCCTTGTTGTAATATTCATTCCGCCATCTTGGAATGAAATTCCCGGGCCCAAATCCTTATGGGCCTTACTTCCATATACAGTCCTGACATCATCTGGCGTCTTCGTTTGACCAGCATGCTTAATTTACGGCTGATTGGCCGGAAATCTTTAGCCAATTCGCCGCGGATTATTACAAAAAAAGAGCCCGGAAGGGCCTAACTGGTTGATTTGAATAGAAAACCCCCGCTTTTAACATAACGCTAAAAGGGGGGCGTTATCTGTGAGATGACGGACTAACCGTCGCTGTCGCCGTCTCCCTCGCCCTTTTCACCACGCTCGGCATGGCCGGCCATGGCGCGGGCCTGGGCGCTGATCTTCACCGCGTCCGATTTCGGGGCCGGGGCGGCCTGGGGCGCCTGGGCTTTTACTGCTGTTTTGGCGGCGGCGGCGCCTTTAATGGCGGCAACTCCCTGGGAAGCTCCAACTGGTGTGGGCATGATAACTTCTCCTTTATTTTTTAAAACGGGGCCAGGCGCTTTTGCGTCAGTTAATCCCTAGTCGTCTTTATCGGCCGTTTCTTTTATAACTTTAGACCTTTTTAAGGGATTTTCCATAAAAATCGCCCCGCACGAAATAAAAGCGAAATCCTGCCCCCTTCAGGCCCCGGTTTTCCCTTCCACTTTCACATGTATCTTGATATCGCCGTCCGCTTCCGCTTTCTTCTTGAGGTTGGAGACGAACTCGGCGTACACCCTTTCCCGCTTTTTCGCCAAAAGGCTCTTCTGCAGCTCCGGCAACTTGGCGGCCATCTCCTTTTCGTCCACGGCATGGCGCGAGGCCACCTTGAGCACCGCATAGCCCCCCTGCACCTGGACGTTGCGGGCCTCCCCGTCTCCCAGTTCGAAGGCTTCCATCATCACCCCGTCCCCCTTGACGGTAGCGGAGGAGACGTTGGCCCTGGAGTAAGGCTGGGTCCTCCCCACAATCTGGCCGAACGATTTTGCCGCATCGGCCAGCGGCTTGCCTTCATTGACCATCTTTTCGATCTTCGCGGCTGTGTCTTCCGCTTCCTTTATCCCTTTTTCGGCCTTATACCTGGCCGTCACCGCGGTCCCTATCGCTTCCAGCGCAGGGACATATGATGGATGGACAGCGTCCACCATGGCCACAAGGAAGCCCTCAGGCAGTTCCACCACGTCCGACACCGTCTTTTCCTTCAGCCCGAACACCACTTCCGTGACTTTCGTGGAATCGGAGAATCCGGGCAGGCGCCGTCCTTTGGGGGTGGTATAGCTGTTTATCTTCACTTCAGGATGTTTGTCGGTGACCGAGGCGAAGTTTTCCGGCCTGATCTCCATCACAAGCGCTTTTAGAGCCGCCTGGGCCGCAGGCCTGGCCTTCGCCCCGCGCACCTTGCGCTCCACATCGCCTTTCACCTCGGCGAGCGGCGGTATCCGCCCGATCGTCCTGGAAAGCGACTGGACAACGTGGAAACCGAACTGCGTCCGGAAAGGCTTTGAAATGTCCCCTTTGTCCATGGCGAACGCCACTTTCTCAAACTCCGGGACCATCATCCCTTTTTTGAACGAGCCCAGGTCCCCGCCGTTCTTCCCGGCCGGATCCTCGGACATCTCCCTGGCGACGGCGGCGAAATCCTCGCCCCCCGCCACCCGCTCATGGGCGCGCTTGATCTTTTTCTCCGCCTTCTCCACATCCGCGGCAGGCGCGTTGGCCGGCGCGGACACCAGGATATGCCTTGCGTGGACCTCGTCCGGGGTCTCAAACTCCGCCGTGTGGGCGGTGTAATATCCGGAAATCTCGTCCTCGGTCACCGTCACCTTGGAGGTGAATGCTGACGGCTCCATCATAAGCGCCCTGAAAGAGCGGCTCTCCGGCAGGCGGAACTCCTCTTTTTTCCCTTCAAACCACTTCTTCAGGTCCTCCACGGTGAACTTGAGGTTGCGCTCCATGTCCGTCGCGTTGATTTTCACAAAGTCCACGGCCACCGGCTGGTTTTCGAACATATAATGGTTGCGCGCCTCCAGGCTGGACACTCGCACACTCCTCTCCACCATGGCGGCAAGCTTGGCCACCATAAGGTCGGTCTTGAACCCTTCCTCAAATATCGCCGGGGAAACGCCGGTCCTGTTCAGGTAATTCGTGTAGCGCTGCCTGTCGAACACCCCGTTGACCTTGAAGTCCGGTATGCTCTGTATGACCGTGGCAAGCTCCTCGTCGGAAATGATGATCCCCGCCTCCCTGGCGGCGCGCACCTGCAAGGCCCGGCCCACAAGGGAATTTAGCGCCACGGACTCCACGTTGAGCGCCTTTAGCGTTGCGGCGTCCAGTTGGCCGCCGAACTGACGGCGCAACCCCTCTTCCATCTGCTTTACGCTTTCGCTGAACTGGCGCCGGGTTATCACCTCCCCCGCCACGGTGGCGGCCACGCCCCCGTCCTGCGTTTCGCGCATGCTCCACACCAGGAACGCGGACGCCACGAACGTGAGCGCCACGAACCATATGACCACCTTGCTTATCCAGGTCTTGGACCCTTCACGGAAAAAATTCAGCATTTTCTAAAACCCCAATGTTTCTTGCCGGTCAAAAAGCGTAAGCAGAGTCACTGCCCCGCCGGTTTTAACATTTTCAGCAGTTCCGCCGCCGGAGCGGCCTCGCCGGAAGACGGATACTTTTCGAGCACCGCCGCAAGCTTTTGCGCGGCCATATCCCCCTTCTTCATTTCCAGGTACGCGTGGGCGCCCTTTAAAAGCGCCGCCGGAGCTTTTGCGCTGGACGGATATTTATCGGCCATCGCCGAAAGGGCCTCGGCCGCCTTCGGATAGTCCTTCATCGCATAGTAAGACTCGCCGGTCCAGTAAGCCGCCCCGTCCGCAAGTCCGGACGAAGGATAGTTCTTCATGAACGCCGAAAAACCGTTCACAGCCGCGCCATAGTCCCCCTGCAAATAAAGCAGGTAGGCCCGCTGGTATGTCTCCACGGTCTTTTCGGCCTCTGCCGCCGCCGGTTGCCTCTGCTCCCCGGAGGGTTGCGCCGGAGCGGCCGCCGCCGGGCGGGCCTCCACCACGTCCCGCGAAAGAGCCTCCACGGCCTTCTGGTGGCTTTTCCTGGAAATCCCGCTCTTATCCTCCATAAGCTGGATGAACGCCCTCAGTTCGGCGTGCAGGGTTTTCACGTCCCGCCTGGTCTCCTGCGCCACGGCTGTGGCGGCGGCGGTCCTCTCCACCACCTCCCCCTGATACTCGTTGGTCATCAGCGAGAAACTTTTCTCCAGCCGGTCCATCCTCTCGGTAAGCATGGCCGACCGGCCGTTGAATTCCTCCATCTGGCCGGTCATCACCGTGACGGCGCGGTTTAGCTGATCCAAGTTCGCGGCCAGGTCCGCCTGGGCCACCATGGTCTTGCTTATCTGGCCGACGCGGTCGTCTATCCTGGTCATCTGCCCCTGCATGACGTTCTTCTCCTGTTTGGAGCGCGATGTTTCGCATGCCGTCAACGCGGCAAGCCCAAACGCCACGACGGCGACAAACGCCAGCCGGAAGGCTCCGTCAATCAGTTTAATGACCGTTTCTCCGAACGTAAGACAGGGGCACAGCGCGCCGTGCCCCTGCCATGTCCATCCACCGGACGCCGGACGGGCCGGCGATCCATAAGTTATCCCTATTTTGTCACCAGGAAATGCGCCCTGCGGTTCTTGGCCCAGGCTTCTTCGGAGTGGCCCGGATCAATGGGAAGCTCCTTGCCGTAGCTTATGGTGTAAAGCCTGTCGGCCTCCACGCCAAGCGACGTTAAGTAGTTCTTCGCGGCGGTGGCCCTTCGCTCGCCAAGGGCAAGGTTATACTCGGCTGTGCCGCGCTCGTCGCAGTGCCCTTCGATCTGCACCTTCACCCCGGCGTGGGACTTCATCCATTCGCCGTTTTTCTTCAACAGTTCCCTGTCCTCCGCGGACAGGTCCGATTTGTCGAACTCAAAATGGATGTCCACAAGCAGGGACTCCTCCACATAAGTGGCGCGTGATTCCTGCTGCTTGCGTTCCTCGGCGGACATGGCGCCATCCTGGCCGGCCGTGCCTGCCTTGTCACCGGCGCCAGGGAGGGTCTCCTTCGATTTTGTGGAGCAAGCGCCCACGGACAACGCGACAGCGAAAGCCAACATCGCGATTGAGGCCAGTGAAATCCTCTTTGACATGCTTTTCATGATTACCCTCTCCCTAATACGGCACAATGTTTATATTCCAAACAGGCCTGCCTGTTCCGTCATGGCTTGCTTTCAAAGCCCGTCCCGCCCTGAATAATCAAAGTCCAAATTTAGCAAACAGCCAGCCCCTTTTCAAGTTAATACGCCAACTTTACCGGAAGCGTTCACCCTCGCCCGTTTATTTCCTCTCTATGGCCGGAGCCGTTCCCCACGACGGGGAATAGGCGCCGCCTGCCATGTTGGTCACCTGCAGGACGTTGGAGCCGTCCGGATTAATTATGTATATCTGCTTGGAGCCGCTTCTGCTGGAGGAAAAGGCGATGTTCCTGCCGTTGGGCGACCATGAGGGGCTTTCGTCCGACCCGGCGCCGCTGGTGATTATCCTCGCGTCCCTGCTCTCGTTGACGTTGACAAGCCCAATCTTGAAATTCGGGCCCGTCAGCGACGAATAGGCGATATAGTCCCCCTTGGGCGACCATTCAGCCTCGTCGTTATAACTGCCCGACCAGGTTATCCGCCGTTCCTCGCCTCCCCCGGTATTCATCACGTATATCTGCGGCGCGCCGGTCTTGTCCGAGGTGAAGGCGATGCGGCCCCCGTCGGGGGAGAACGACGGCGAAGTGGCGATGGCGTTGGCGGAGGTCAACTGTTTGAGCCCGCTGCCGTCGGCGTTGCATATAAATATGTTCGAATGCCCAGCCTTGGAAATGGAGAACACGATTTTCCCGCCGTCCGGTGACCATTCACCGGCGGAATTGAGCCCCAGCCTGCGGGATATGGGTATGCGGGCTCCGTTCTTTATGTCCACCGCGTAAAGGTCCGGGTTGCGGAACTTGTATGTGGTGAACAGGATTATGTCCCGCTTCGGGTTCCAGTGGGGGAAAAGCACCAGCGACTTGTCGTAGGTTATCTGCGTGGGCGCCGCCCCGTCGTAGTCCATCACGAAAAGCTCCTTGCGCCCGCCGGCCTTGGACAAAATCGCCATGCGGGTCTTGGCCACTCCCTGCTCGCCGGTGAGCCGGGATAGCATGTCGTCGGAGAACTGGTGGACCATCTGCCGGAACAGGTTCTTCGTGGCGGTGTAGATCACCGAGAAATAAAGCTTCTTCGTCTGCACGTCGTACACCCTGGTGTCCAGGAACATGGCGCCGCCCGGCTTATACCCGATGTTCCCTTTCACCACGAAATTGGAGGCCAGCGTGCGCCACTCGTCAAAGGCGATGCCGTTGGCCGCCTTCAGGTCCTTTTCCAGCGCCTGCTTCATCAGCTGCTGGTTGTCCACCATCTTGAAATAACCGGTGGCCTTAAGGTCGAAGTTGACGATCCTGGCCGCCTCTTTGCCGAGCCCTTCCTTGTCGTCGCCCGCCGCCTGCATGTCCGGCACGGCAACTTCGATGGCCTGGGAACCGGTCCGGGACACGCCAAGCCACACGCTCTCCTGTGCCGAGGCGGGGTCTTGGAGGAACAGTCCGGCGAAAAACGCGACTGCCGCAATGACCGTGCCCGCCCGCGTCATAAAACTTTTTTTTCTCATCTTCTGGTCAGTCCCGTACTTCATAAATGAAAGTGAAATGCACCGTCAACGAGTCTCCGGCATATCCCGGCGGAAGCTGGGGGAACGGCCCCGCGCGGCTCACCGCCGCCACGGCGCTCTCGTCCATCTGGGTGTTGCCGGAGGAACGTTCCAGCATCACTCCGCTGATTGCGCCGTCCTTTAATATCGTGAACTTCACCGTTGGATTCACCCTTTTGCCGGTTATGGTGATGCCGTGGGTGAGCCAGTTTTCGTTTATCTTGCGCTCCACCACGCCGCCATACCAGGCGTATGGGAATTGTCCGCCGCCGCCGGGAGCTTCAAAACTCATGCTGCCAGGCTTCCCTCCGGGCACACCCCCCGGCACGCCTCCGGGGACTCCTTCCTTGCTTCCCTTTATTTTCTGCGGCGGAGCGGATGCGGCCTTTTCCTCTTTCTCCGTTTCTTTCTTCTCTTTCTTGTCGTCCTTCTTCTCTTCTTTTTTAGGCTTGTCTTCCTGCTTGGGGACGATCTTTTTGGCTGTCATGGCCTTCTTGGTCTTCACCTCCGGCTCGGACACCACCTCCTTCTTGGCGGTGGTGGCCTTTTTCACCGGAGTCTGGGCGGCCGGTTCTTCCGCCTTTTCCGCCTGTGGCGGAGGGGGTGGCGGCGGGCCGGGTGACGTTCCGGCGGAGGGTATGGACACCAGGTTCACCGAATAGCCCGCCATGTACGTTTTCGGCTTGAACACAAGCGCCGGGGCGATGGTGACGATCAAAAACAACGCCACGTGCGCCAGCGCGGAAAAGCCCATCGAGGCGGCAAGCTGGCCCGGGGTGTTCAAGTCCCGGTCCCTTAAAGATACCTGCTGTTCCCGGCTCATGCTCCATTCGCCGCCCCGCAAAGCCGCCGGTCTCCGTCCCGCCGGGATTCATCGCGCCTGGACCTTATCATTTTTTCTTTCCGGCGTCCTCTTCCGGGGATATCTCGGTGACCATGCCAAGCTTTTCCACCCCCGCTTTTTTCACCAATCCCATCACGCTGACAACCCGGCCGTACTCTATGTCCTTGTCCGCCCTCAAATAGACCTCCGGCTGGGCTCCCCCGGCCACCACGCTCTTCAGTTTTTCGGAAAGGTCCTTGGGCGTCACCCTTTTTTCGTTGAAGAACAGCGCCCCGTCCTTGCGCAGCGACACCATGTTCTCCTCCTTCACCTCGATGATCCCGCTGGGCTCCGCCTCTTTTGGCAGGTTTATGTCTATCCCGCTCTGCATCATGGGGGCGGTGACCATGAATATCACCAGCAGCACCAGCATCACGTCCACAAAGGGGGTGATGTTGATCTCGGTCATCAGGGTGGACTGTTTCCGGCGGAACCGTTTGCCGCCGCTATCCTGCATCATGGTCAGGATCTTCTGATATAGATGCGGTCGATCAGCGAAAGCATGTCCAGCGAGAAGTTGTCCATCTCCGTGGCCTTTATCTTCACCCGGTAAAGGAAATAGTTGTAGCCCATGACGGCGGGGATGGCTGTGAAAAGCCCGGCTGCGGTGGCTATCAGCGCCTCCGCTATCCCCGGCGCCACCACGGCAAGGCTGGCCGACTGCTTGGCGCCTATGCCCGAAAAGGCGCTCATCACCCCCCACACCGTGCCGAACAGCCCGATGAATGGGGTGACAGACCCGGTTGTCCCCAAAAATATCAGCCAGCGCTCCAGCTTGGTCACCTCCTGCGCCGTGGCCCGCTCCAAAGACCGGCCGATGGAATCCAGCTTCTCCAAAAGGAAACCGTCCTCCGGATTGGCCTGCTCGCTTTGCGTGATGCGGAACTGCGTTGCAAGCTCGATATACCCGGCCAGGAAAACCCTGGCCATGGAGCAGTTCCGAAGTTTCTTGGCGTATGCGTATATCTGGTCGAGCTGGGCTTTCTTGGCGAAATACTCCTTGAAAAGCTCCGTTTCCGCCCTGATCGTTTTGTACAGCCTCAACTTGTGGATCATGATCCCCCACGACACCAGCGAGAAAAGAAAAAGGGTGGCAAGCACCCCCTTGCTGACAAGACCGGCGCTTGTGACCATGTCCGAAATGCTCAGCTCCCCCACCGGGGCCGCCTGGACAATCAGGTTTTGGACAAAATTAAGGTATGACGACATGGCTATATAGAACTCACGTTATGAGGCTTAAACATCTTTACATGGCTCCCAAACACTAAAACAGTTTAATTTCAGTTGGAATAGATGTCAATGTACATATTTGTACGGACAGGGGTCAGAGGATTTGGCGCTGAGTTGTATAGAAAAACGCTTTTAGAAGGAAAATGACCGCCTGAACGAAAGCCTACTCCGGCTTTTCCCTCACCGTGAGCGTCAGCCCTTTCTGGCCGGTGACTTCCACCCGGGCGCCCTTTGTGATGTGGCCGGACTGGGGAAGTGCGCTCCACAACTCCCCGCTGACGAAAATTTCGCCCCCGGTCTCCGGGACTATGTCCGTCTGCGCCTCGCCGATCGCCCCGGCCATCCCTTCCGCCCCTGTAGTCACCCGGCGGTACTGGGCGCACACACCGGATCCGACGAGGAAAAAGAAGAACGCCGCCGTGAACAGCGTCATGGAAATTATCACCGACAGGCTGATCCGCATATACTCGTCCGGCGAGTCTATGAGCATAAGCGACCCTATCACAAGCGCGATCACCCCTCCCATGGTCAACGTGCCGTAACTTGGCACCCATATCTCCAGCAGGAAAAGGATGATGGCCAGGATTATCAGAAGCGCCCCGGCGTAGTTGACCGGCAGGGTCTGCAATGAATAAAACGCCAGTATCAGGCATATTGCGCCGATGATCCCCGGCAGCACCGCCCCCGGGTTGGACAGCTCGAAGAACAGACCGTAAAACCCGAGCATCATCAGTATATACGCCACGTTCGGGTTGGCCAGCGCGTCGAATATCCGCTCCCGCCAGTTCATCTCCAGCCGTTTGATCTCAAGCCCGGCGGTGGCCAATGTCTTGTCCCCCGCGCCGGTCTTCACAGTCCTGCCGTTTATGGCGGCAAGCAGCGAAGGCAAATCTTCCGCCACAAGGTCGGCCACTTTTTCGCGCACCGCCTCCGTCTCCGAAAGGGAGGCTCCGGCGCGCACCATCTCCTCCCCGATATCCGCGTTGCGCCCGCGCTGCTCGGCGATGGAGCGGATATAAGCGGCCGCGTCGTTGGTCACCTTGCGTTTCATGGTCTTGTCCATCCCCTCCCCCCCCATGTTCACCGGGGAGGCGGCGCCGATGTTTGTGCCGGGGGCCATGGCGGCCACGTGGGCGGCCATGGTGATGAACGCCCCTGCCGAGGCCGCGCGCGACCCGCTTGGCGCCACATACACCACCACAGGCTTTGGCGAGCGCTGAATCTCTTTTATGATCTGGCGCATGGAAGTGTCCAGCCCGCCGGGGGTGTCCATCTCTATAATGAGCGTCTCAACGGCGGGATCCGCCTCGGCGGCCTGTATGCCTTTAACGATATATTCGGCGGAGACCGGGCTTATCGGCCCGTTGACGGTGATCACCAGCGCCGACTTTCCACCGGCGGAGGACGAAGCGGCCAGCGAAAACAGGCCCGCCAGCGCAAAGGAAAGGCTGAAAGCCGCACGGACAAAGCGTTTGACGTTCATATGGAAAACATGACCTGCAAGGTGCGGCATACCATACCCGCCTTTTCGCCCGGAATGGAGCCAAGTTTCTTTATAAGCCGATCCCTGTCCACGGTCCTGATCTGGTCAAGGGCGATCCGCCCTCTTTTCCCCCTGAACACAAGCGGCACTCTGGTGGGCCAATCGCTCCCCCTGGTAGTCATCGGCGCCACGATCACGGTATTTATATTCTGGTTCATCTCATCGGGGGAAATGACGACACAGGGCCTCGTTTTCCTGATTTCGCTTCCCCTGGACGGATTCAAGGCCACCAGCCACACTTCAAACCTGGCGAGCCCGCCTACCACTCCCATTCATCATCATCCCATTTGGCCCGCGGGATGTTTCCTTCGTCGAGCAATCCATCCTCGCCCCGGCCCCCCTTTTTCCTGAAGGCCTCGGCCCACCCCTTGCGGGAGGGAGCGGGCGAGATCACGATTTTTCCGCTCACCACTTCCAGTTCCGCGCTGTCGCCAAGCCCCACTTGTTCGATCACGGTCTTCGGGATTCTCACCCCCCTGGAATTCCCGATGCGTGTCACCGCAAGCTTCATCGTCCGCCCTTTTCCGGCTGCACATTATTACATTGTAATTACCACATTCCGGCGGGTGAATCAAGGCCGGCGTTAAGAAACGGCGTGGCCCCGCCGGCAATTGCCGCCAAGATGGCGGCGCTGCAAAGGAACCCTGGGGTGAGGGCTATGGCGAACAACAGAGCGATTGCCACAGGGGCGGCGCGACGGCTATCGCCTATTAATAATACGCCCGGCCGGCCGCTATCCCACTCCCCTCTCCACCACCTTCTCCGTCACGCTTTGCGCCCGGAACCGGTCTTTCACAATCTCCTTTATCACATCCGTCTTCAGCTTTTCGCCGCAAGAAAATATGTCCAGCGACGCGATCCCGAATTCCGGCCAGGTGTGAACGGCCACGTGGGACTCGGCTATCACAACAACCCCGCTGACACCGTGTGGACTAAAATCGTGAAAAACGTCGGCCACGATGGCGCCGTCCGCCTGGGCCACCGCCTCCAGCAATATCTCCCGCACAGAAGACTTCGCGTTTATGACCGCGCCGTCGCATCCGAAAAGCTCCACCAGATGGTGCCGGCCCAATGGTTGTTTCACGCCGCCATCTCCGCGAATGGTTTACCGATGCTCCGCATGGCGTCCTGCGCCCCCTTCACCCCGCGATATTGCGCCTCTTCGAATATGGAAATCCCGCTCATGTCCGAATGGGCGAAGAATATCCCGCCGACAGGTTTTAGCGCTTCCCTTCTGGTTTCTCCCCATATGAATCCGGGCACGGGCCGTATCATCCCGTGCCCCCACAGCCACACTTCGATGTTCTCAATCTCCCGCTCCACCCCTTTGTGCATCAGCGAAAGCTCTTTGACAACGTGGCCGGCCCAATCGCCATAAGTTTTGCCCATCGCCGATCGCCGCATATCCGCCGGGCGGCCTGCGCTCAAAGCGTCGTAGAACGTTATCACCGTCTTCCCCTCCCGCGCGCGCAGGCTTTGATGCGTGGCCACCACATAGCCCAGCGAGGTATTGTGAAAACTTACGTTGTCCCACGCCAACGGCGCTCCGTTCCCTGCCGGGGCGCTCTTTAAGCTCACGTTTGCCACAAGCCACGGGGCGTATGTGAAGCCTGGCAGATACTCCGGGGGATTTTGCCGCAACTGTTTTATGACCTTGCCCGCCGTGAAACGCGGCGCGGCGTAGATCACGGCGCGCGCCAAAAACCTGCGGCTTTTCCCGCTTGCCGGATCGTAATGGTCCACCGCGATCCGTTCCCCTTCCCTTTCGATGTTATACACCAGCGCCCCCGAAGTAATACGGGGCCGCGCTTTTTTTATCATGTGGCCGGTCAAAAATCCGTTCCCCTCCGGCCATGTGAGCACGTCGTGAGAATCGGCGTTGGCCCCTTTTCCCCTGCGCGAGGCGAAATAATGCGCGCCGGCCCAGGCGGAGACCTCTTCCAACCCGCTCCCGTAATCGTCCCTCATGCAGTAATTGACGTACCACAAAAGGTACTTGGAGTCCCACCCGTTGCGCCGCATGTATTCGGCCATGGTGATCTTATCAAGCGCCGTGTATTTTGGGTCGCGCGACGAAAGTTCCATCGGTATGGCGAACGCTGGCCGCCCGTCGTTCCCCTTGGCGTTCTTCAAAATGTCCATCGCCGCGAAAAACTCGCGGTATTGCCGGGAGTCCGCCTCGTTTGTCCCTATTTGCGGGAATAGCCCTTCCTGCCACCTTCCATGGATGAACAGCCGTTCCTGCGGATCGGAGCAAAGGTGGTATTCGTTGAACACCGGCAGCCCATTGTCATATCCCTCTATGATCCCCGCCTCCTCGAAAAGGGTCCGCACAAGTTTAGACTCCATGTTCGGGACCGGGACATAATATGCCCCGCGAGGATAAGCGGTGACGGCGTTGCGCCCAAAACCGGCGTTCCCACCCGGCGCCTGTTCAAGCTCCAGCGCCGCGTAATCGTCAAACCCGTTGCGCGACAGGGCCCACGCGGCGGACACACCGGCCACTCCGCAGCCAACGATTGCGACGCCCACCTCCATTGTCTCCGCAGGCTCCGGAAACGCAAATCCGTTTAGAAGATGCCCGGCGCCCCTCCCCGCCCCTGCTATGGAACCGGGTATTTCCTTTTTTTTGAACGCGAACGCCCCGCCGCATCCGGCCACCCCGGCGGCCGCCACCCCCGCCGCCATGGCCCTAAGGGCGCTCCGCCGCGTCATGCTCACTGGTTCACCCTGGAGTATTTCGCCCACTCATCCTCGAAATACCGCACCAACACCTGGTTATTGAGCCTGTTGACCTCCGTCTCCACCGCCTCCATGTCGCGCGGGAACTCCAGCATCCCCTTCACCGTCTCCACGCTCACATACTTCAAACCGGCCGGATATTTTAGCGGCGGGGTGAAGGGCCTTTTGCTTGCCAGCACGTATCCCCAGTCGCCGAAAGCGGGAACATAAGCATGGTATGGCGTGGTGTGGAACCCGGCCGCGGCGAGGGTGTTGTTCACGCACCAGAACGATTTTCGCGCAACGTATGGCGAAGTGCTTTGTATCACCGCCGCGCCGGTGTCCTTTAGCGCCTTGAATAAAAGTTTGTCGAACGACGCCGAGTAAAGCTTGCCGATGGAGAAATTGGAGGGGTCGGGGAAGTCCACGGCGATAAAATCATACGTCCCCTTGTCCTCCCGCAGCCACACGAAGGCGTCCGCGTTGACTATTTTCAATTTCGGCGAGGCGAGGGAGTTTTCGTTAAGTTTTACCAGAATTTCGTTTCCCGCGAAAAGCTTTGTCACTTCCGGGTCCAGGTCCACAAGCGTTATGGAGCGGACGGAGGGGTATTTTAAAATCTCCCGCGCCGCCAGCCCGTCGCCGCCGCCGAGGATTAGGATGTCTTTCGGCCCGTCCATCGAGCCCATCGCCGGATGCACCAGCGCCTCGTGATAGCGGTATTCGTCCGCCGAGGAAAACTGGAGGTTGCCGTTGAGGAACAGCCGGATGTCGTATGGCGAACGGGTGAGCACTATCCGCTGGTATCGCGACGATTTTGCGTATATCACGCTGTCCGGATAGGTGGAGGCCTCCGCCATCCCCATGATGGAGCCCGAATATACAAACCCCGCCAGCAGCAACGCCAGCGCCCCCGCCCCTTCCGCCGCCAAAACCCTGGACATCCTTATCTCGTCGCGGAAAAGGGCCAGCGCCCACATGGCCACGCAGGCGTTTATCATCCCGAACATGAAAGCGGAACGCACAAGCCCAAGGTGTGGCGCCAGCGCCAGCGGGAACAGGATCGAGGCGATGAGCGCCCCCACATAATCGAAAGTGAACACCTTTGAGACCAGGTCCTTGAACTCGAAATGGGCCTTGAGTATGCGCATCAGAAGCGGGATTTCAAGCCCCACCAGTGTCCCAGTGAGCGACACCAGCGAATACAGGATCACGCGGAACGATGAGACGTATTCGAACACCATGAAAAGCAGCGCCGCCGAGCAGCCCCCCACCACCGCGATGAGGATTTCCACCCGGATGAACACCGCCGGAAGGTCCTTTGATATATACCGGGAGAAGAACGAGCCGATCCCCATGGAAAAAAGGTACACCCCGATGACGGTGGAGAACTGGAGCACCGAATCGCCGAGCAGATAGCTTGCCAGCGCGCCGGAGATAAGCTCGTACACCAGCCCGCAGGTGGAGATGACGAATACGGAGAACAGCAGGGCGTACGCCATTTTAAGCGCTTTCCCGCCCCTAGCCGTGGATCGCCAGGCCGATGATTATCGCCATGGCGATTGAGATCGAGCCCACCACTATCGCCGCCGCCATGTTCTGCTTTTCCAAAATCTCCTGCCACAGGTTGCCCGGGGTGAGCTTGTCGAACATATAGAATGTCACCCCCAGTATCACCACCCCGAGGAACGAGAACACCAGCGAATTCACAACGAACTTCATGTTTATCAACGGCTCCATTTCATCGCCTCCATTTTGTTACTTGTGATACATGCCGTGGACGGGGGTGGAAGGGGTCCACCTGCCCGTCGAAAGCGCGCTGACCCAGGACAGCCCACGGCTGTTTGCGTACATCATCATGCCGCACACCAGCAGGCCGTACACGAAATAAGCTTTTGCCATGATCCCTCCCTAATCGTCGTCCTCGGACACGTAAGGCGAATAATCGCTGTTTGCCCAGCGCGCCACCTCGAAACTGTGCTTGCGGTAACTGGCGAAAAAATAAAAGGCCAGCAACGCCGCCGCGGAAAGGAAGAAATTGGCCCAGTTGGGCGTGTCCCGCACCACGGTGACGTTGTATTGCTGTCCGTTCATCTTCGGGTCCCCTTCCGCCTCCAGGTTCAGGTGGTACGCTCCCCCCTTCACCCATGGCAGGTCGTAATAATTGTCCCGCCCCCCCTCGCTCCAGTCCCCGTCGCTGTCGCGCCCGTGGTAATACTCCACCCCGACGCCAAACTCGTTGGTCTCCAGGGTAAGCTCGTCCACCAGGTCGAAGCTTGTGTGCACCCAGCTGTTGTCCACCGGCGCGGCCACCCGCACCTCCAGGTTGGACACGCCTCCCGGCACGTTGAACGAATCGGTCACCTTCACCTTCAGCGGGTCGTTGGGCGCGAAGGTGTATTGCTTGAAGAACACCACCTCCGACCGGGCGAAGATCAGCGTGGCCAGCTGTATAAGTACGACAGCCCCCAGAAAAGCGCCGAGGTATTTTGTCACCTTGCCGAACGTATCAATGTGCGGATTGGGCTGGACCGTCCCTTTTCCCTTCCTCCACGGCAGTTTCACCTCCGGCCCGAACGCCGCCGCAATGTCCGCAGGCTCCTCATGAACCCCCTTGGACCAAATGATTTCCTCGTCGTTTTTCTCGCGGCAGATTATCTCCGGTGGCGCGATATAGTCCTCCACCCTGGCCGTCTCCCCCACGGACACCCGCCAGTAGAATTCGCCCAGCACGAACACCGCCTTCGCCTCGCCCTTGTTGAAAAGCGAGTATTCCCTGCCGCCGCTTGTGGCCTTTTGGGGCCCGGTCACTTTCGGGTTCTGGCGGATCATCTCCAGGAATATCCAGTGGCCGTTCTCCTCTGTAAGCCACCGGAACCCTTCCGCCGGATTGAACAGAAGGTATTCGTTCCAGAAATACACCCCCGTCTTGTCGCTGCGGCGCATGAAGCCGATCACTTCCCACTCGGCTCCGGAAAGCTTTCCCCGGCTTCCCAGGGGGATGGCAGGCTCCACCTTGATTTTCGACCGGGCCTCTTCAAGTATCCTGAGGTTCTCGTCCTTCGCGTCTAGTATGGAGCCGCAGTATTGGCATGCCACCGAAAGGCTCTGCCCCGGCGCCCGCAGCGCCACCGATCCTCCGCAGGAGGGGCATTTGAACATTTTTGCGGCCGCTTTGCTCTTGTTGAGCGCGCTTATCCCGCCCTCGCCAACGTCCCGCAGGTTGTCGAATTTCAGGGTGGAAAAATCAACGTATTCGCCGGCGTAAAGCGACACCTCGCCGTCCTCTCCATAGTCCACGCAGGCGTACGCGCCGCTGCCGCCGGAAAAGTCCACGCTAAGGCTTTTACGCCCGGTTTCGCCGCTGAAAGGAAGCTCCCCCTCGCAGGCCAGATACTCCGCCTTCTTGATGTCGTCAACCTTGAATGGCCGCCCGTCCGCCAGTTCCACCTCAAAGCCGGGCGCGATGTCCTTCACCAGCGGCACGGGCGGAGCGCCGTGGATGATGAAGCTTACGGTGTAAAAGCCCTGCGCCTCCCCGAACCAGCCCCCGGAACCGTCCTCGAAGAGCATGTACCATTCGTTCCATGCCCCGTCTTTCCAGCCGACCCTGATGCGCCCCACAAGCTCGAAACGATTCCCCTTGTATTTTCCCCGGGAGCCGATCTGCAAAGGCGAAAGGTCCTCCGGCATGGAGGCGGTCTTGCCGAGCGCCTCCAGGTCCATTCCCCGGCGCACGGACATGGTCTTGCAGTGCTGGCACACGGCGAACACGGAAACGCTGGACTTGAACCGGATCGGGGCTCCGCAGGACGGGCAGGCGGCTGTCATATCATAAATTCCGTCAGCTAAGTTATCGGCGAACCCTGGATTTCCATTCCCCCGTTTGCCTCCGCAGGTTTTGCGGCCGCAAGGCTATATGGTAGAGAGCTTGATCCGGCCCCGTCAAACGAATTGTGCGGCCCGGCGCGGAGGTCACATAACGCGCTTCTCCGAGGCCGCCTCTATCAGCGCTTCCCCGTGGTCGCTGACCACGGATTCCTAAAGCGAGGAACCGGGGCGACCCCGGCGAAGCGGTGTTTTCAATGGATTGCGGCATTGCCGCAAGCAGACGGCCATATTTCCCGCTGTCCGGGGTGTTCTTCACCCCGGATTCCTTGGCGCACAGTTCAGGACACCGGGGTGACGCGCTTTGCGCTCAAACACCCCGGTGAGCAGGAATTATAGACCTGACCCCTTTCTTGCCGTGACTTTTTCGCGGAATGAATTATAATCTCACGATTTAGAAATCAACGCCGGACTTTTGCCACAAGTGAAGCCACAGGTGCTTGCCGTCATTCCCGCCCGCTACGGCTCCACCCGCCTCCCTGCAAAGGCGCTAAAACTCATCGGCGGCGTCCCCATGATCCAAAGGGTGCATGAGCGGGTAAAACTGATGAAGACCGCAGGGCGCGTTATCGTGGCCACGGACGACGAAAGAATAGCCAAAGTGATCCGCGACGCGGGGGGCGAGGCGATGCTCACTTCGCCAGACCATCCATCGGGCACGGACCGGGTGGCGGAAGTGGCGGAGAAAGTCCCGGCGGACATCATCGTCAACGTCCAGGGGGACGAGCCTTTTATAGACCCGGCTGCGGTGGACATGGCGGTGGAGGCGCTGTTAGGCGACCCTTCGCTGGACGTTTCCACCCTTTGCGTGGCCATCGGGGCCAGGGAAGCGGCGGACCTGAACGTCACCTGCGTCGTGCGCGACCTTAAGGGGCATGCGCTCTATTTCTCCAAGCTCCCCATCCCCCATGACCGGGACGGGAACGCAAAGTCAAGGCCTCTTTTCAAGCATCTTGGAACGTATGTATTCCGCCGCGATTTTTTACTATACTACGCAAAGCTCGGGCCCACGCCCCTTGAAAAGTGCGAAAAGCTCGAGCAGTTGCGTATACTGGAACATGGGCACAGGATAATGTGCGTTGAGACGAAGAGCGACTCGCTGGGTGTCGATTCGCCGGAAGACCTGTCCAGAGCCGAAACAATAGCCAAACACGGATCGGGGAGTTGATGAACGGAGCCAAATATGTATTTGTCACGGGGGGGGTGCTTTCGTCCCTCGGCAAAGGGATAACCGCCGCGTCGCTGGGGACCCTGCTGGAAGCCAGGGGGTATAAAGTGACCATAATGAAGCTGGATCCGTACATAAACGTGGATCCCGGCACCATGAGCCCGTTCCAGCACGGCGAAGTTTTCGTCACCGACGACGGGGCGGAGACGGACCTGGACCTGGGCCATTACGAGCGCTTCATCACCACCCCCATGAGCAAGCTGAACAACGTGACCACCGGGTGGATATACAACAACGTGATCCAGAAAGAGCGCCGGGGGGACTATCTTGGCGCCACGGTACAGGTCATACCGCATATCACCGACGAGATAAAGGGGCGCCTTTCCGCCGTGGGCCACGGATTTGACGTGGTGATCTGCGAGATCGGCGGCACGGTTGGCGATATCGAGTCTTTGCCGTTCCTGGAGGCGATGCGCCAGTACCGGTTCGACATCGGCAAGGAGAACTGCTGCTACGTCCATGTGACCCTTGTGCCGTACATAAAGACCGCCCACGAGCTTAAGACCAAGCCGACCCAGCACTCCGTCCGGGAGCTTTTGCAGATCGGGGTGCAGGCGGATGTGCTGGTGTGCCGTTCCGAGGAGCCGCTGGACGACAGCGTCAAGCGCAAGATCGCGCTTTTCTCGAACATGGACACGCGCCACGTCATCTCCGCCATAGACGTAAAATCCATATACGAGGTTCCGCTGACCATCCATGAAGAGGGGCTGGACGCGCGGGTTGTCGAATTGCTGGGGCTGGACAAAAAAGAGAGCGACCTTTCGGAATGGAAGGCGCTGGTGGCGAACATCAAAAGGTCCAAACCGAAGGTGACCATCGGGGTCACCGGCAAGTACGTAAAACTCACCGAGTCTTACAAAAGCCTGGCGGAGGCCATCACCCACGGGGGGCTTGCCAGCGGGGTGGACATTGATTTTCAGTGGATAGACTCGGAATTCATCACCGAGGAGAGCGTCGAGAAGACCCTGCGGGACGTGCACGGGATACTGGCCCCGGGGGGATTCGGCGAGCGGGGGATCGAGGGGAAGATACTTTCGATAAAGTACGCACGGGAGAAGAAGATACCGTTTTTCGGCATATGCCTTGGGATGCAGTGCGCGGCCATAGAGTTCGCCCGCGATGTCTGCGGGATGGAGGGCGCCAACAGCACGGAATTCAACCCGAAAAGCCCCCATCCGGTGATAGACATCATGGCGGACCAACTGATCACCTCGCAGAAGGGGGGGACGATGCGCTTAGGCTCGTTCCCCTGCCACATACGCAGCGGAAGCCGGGCCCATGAAGCGTATGGCTCGCGGGAGATTACCGAGCGCCACAGGCACCGTTTCGAGTTCAACAACAAGTACCGGATGCGGCTGGAAGAGGCGGGACTTATGTTCTCCGGCCAGTCGCCGGACGGGCGGCTCGTGGAGATAATCGAGTTGCCGGACCATCCATGGTTCGTGGCGGGTCAGTTCCATCCGGAATTCAAGTCCAGCCCCATGAAACCACACCCGCTCTTCACGGCGTTCGTCAAGGCGGCGATGAAGAACGGGCTTTTGATATGAAAGAGCGCTGTTTGGTAATATAATGGGAAATAATAGTTCATATCGGTGTCAAAATGGTCTTGGCTAAAAAACGCTCCAGTACCGCACCCACGGGCGCATTTATCAGGCGGTTCGCTGAAACAGGCCGTTTTATGCCATCTCCGTCAATAGAACCTGGCGTAGAAAGAAAACGCTCGATTGAAAAAAAATCGAAAAAACCTTTTTCCGGGGCCTCGCTTGTCGCCGGTCTTAAGGCAAGTGGATTTATCGGTATGTGGGAAGACAGAAAAGACATCAAATCGAGCTCAGCGTACGCGCGAAAGCTTCGCGACAAGGCGGAACGGCGGCATAAAATAAACTGATGCTTCTTCTGGACGCTGATGTTTTGATTGATGTCTCAAGGAATGTAAAACCAGCGGTCGCTTGGCTTTACTCCCTTGACGAAAAGCCCGCTTTGCCCGGCCTTGTGGTAATGGAGTTGATGAAAGGTAGCCGCGATTCTTCTGAAATGAGGGCCGCTGTTAACCTTGTAAATTATTTCGACTTCCACTGGCCGACTGAAAAGGATTGCCGCAAAGCATTGGAAATACTTTTTTACGCCAGCTTGAGCCATAACATGGGAGTTATTGACACGTTAATAGCCGCCATAGCCATTGGATTGAACGCGGATTTATGCACTTTTAACGAAAAACATTTCAAGGCTGTACCTGAATTGCGGATCATAAAGCCTTATCTTGGACATGGATAGCAAGTTTTGACATGAACGTCTCCTTACCCTCTTTCAACGTCACCTTCGGCGCGGACCTCCCTTTCGTGTTCATCGGGGGGCCGTGCGTCATCGAAAGCGAGGACCACGCGCTTGCAACGGCGCAGACGCTGAAAAATATCACCTCGCGGCTGTCCATACCGTTCGTTTACAAGTCGTCCTACGACAAGGCGAACCGTTCATCGGGAAACTCCTTCCGTGGGGTGGGGATGGCCGAGGGGCTGCGGATACTGGAAAAAGTGCGGGCGGAGATCAATGTCCCTGTGTTGTCGGACATTCATTCTCCGGTCGAAGCGATCATGCTTGGGGATGTGCTGGACATTTTGCAGATACCTGCGTTTTTGTGCCGCCAGACAGACCTTTTGATCGCCGCCGGGGAGACCGGCAAGGTGGTGAACATCAAAAAGGGGCAGTTCCTGGCCCCGTGGGACATGGTCAACAACATCGAAAAAGTGAAGTCCACCGGCAACGACAAGGTTCTGGTGACGGAACGTGGGACGACTTTCGGCTATAACACGCTGGTGACGGACATGGGCTCTCTGCACGAGATGTCCAAGTTCGGCGCCCCCGTGATATTCGACGCTGGGCATTCGGTGCAACGTCCCGGCGGGCTTGGCGCATCCACCGGCGGCAACCGCGAACTTATCCCCGTTCTTGCCCGGGCCGCCATCGGCGCCCGCGTGGCCGGGGTTTTTCTGGAGACCCATCCCGATCCGGCAAACGCCCCCTGCGACGGGCCGAACATGTGGCCCATGGGCGAACTGGAAGGATTGCTGGTACAGTTAAAAAGGATAGACGAGGTTGTGAAGAGTTTGTAAAGGCTTGGATTGGCGTGGCCAATACTTAATTTGGTTTATTCAATTTTTTTAATCAAATAGCCAAACCCAAACCGATAAAATTCTCAGTTTAAACAGCTGATATCACCTCTTTTTGCCCTTCATTCACTCCTTTCTTCCGTAAGTCTTGACAAATTAATCAATTATTTAGTATACTTACACCCGGTCTTACCGTTTTTCCAGTGGTGGAATGTTTCATGGCGGAAAAAGATTGTTCTCCGCGTCATGCCGCAGGTTTCGGCGATTTTGAGGAGTGGTTCGCCAACCTGGGTATCCCCGCAAGTCTCAACACCAGCAAAAAAGATGGCAGGGCGTCTGTAATCGCCATATCAGGCTCCTGCGGCGGCGCGGGCAAATCATTGGTGGCAGTAAACCTTGCCTCGGCATACGCCTCCACCGGGCTTAAGGCGGCGCTGGTGGACCTGTCGTTCGGCTCCATCCCGCTAAGTTCGACTCTCGGGGTGACGGAGGTTAAGTCCTCCCTCCGGGATTTCATCAGCGGCAAGGCGGCTTCCATATCGAAAATACTCACCCAGACCTCTGCCGAGCGGCTTTTTTTCGTTGATAACGGCATCGGGCGGCTAAATTTCACCGACAAGGGGCTCCGGCTGAAAAAAAACCTCATCAAAAGGCTTTCCCGGCTGGAAGTTGACGTGGTTATCCTGGACCTGGGCCAGCTTGCAGACCACATATCGTTTGATTATTTCCATCTTGCCGATCATTCGCTGCTTGTGGTGGAGCCATCCCCCGGCGGCGAAGAAATGGCGGTAAAACTGGCCGCCGACCTTTACCTGCGTTCGGTGGAGGCGGAATTCCGCGGCAGCGCCCAGGCGAAAAAGGCGGTGGCGGCGATGCGGGGACGTTCAAACAAGGATAACGGCCCCTTGGCAGCCGCCATGGAAAAGGCGATGGGGGCCAACAGCGACGTTTTGGAAAGACTTCGGGCAATCAAGGCTGGCACGGCGCTCAAATTCTTCGTCAACAAGGCGCGGGACAGGGAAGACATCGAGTTCGGGCTGCGGTTGAGGGACAATATCGCCTCCCGCACCGGAGTCGAGGCGGTGTACGCCGGCGCCGCCGCGCTGGACGAATCGTTGCGGCGCTTCCCGCCGGAACCTTCCGATAGTTCAATCCGCTCCTCCCGCGACTCTTTCATGATTTGCTCCGCGCATCTGGCCTCTGGCAAGGGGATATCGGCGGAAAGCCCGGCGATGGACCGTCTGGCCGGAATATTGGAAACGGCCAGGGACAATAATGGCGGCGCGCCGGAGCCGGATGGCCAGGCATCCTTGCGCGGGAAGGTGGCCCAGAGCCTGGAGGAGCATTTCGAGCGGAAAAAGTCCGAGCTTATCCAGCGCGTGGAAGCGGAAGTGAACGCCGTCCGGGCAAAGCTGAAAAAAGACCTGGAGAGCGAGAAAAGGAACGGCTCGGACAAGATGTCCAAGGACATGGCGGACGTTTACGGCCGAAGGCTTGCCATGCTCGAAGGGGCGATACTCTCGGAGAAAGACCGCCGCATGTCCGCGGTGGCGGAGGAAATCGCGGCGGAGCGGGCGCGCAGGCTGGCTGGAATAGACGGCGAGATAGAAGAAACCAAGCGGCTCAGGCTGACTTCGTTCGAGAAGGAAATGGCCTCCATGCGCCTGAATGCCGCCGCCGAGGTGGAGCGTTACAAGGACCTGCAAAGGGTGGCCTCCGAAAAGGAGATAGACGACCTGGCCGGAAGGCTGCGCAAGGAGGCCCATACCAACGCGCGCCGGGAGGTGGACAAGGTCCGCGAGGTGGTGTGGCAGGAGCTTGAGGAGGAGCGCAACCGCAAGATACTCTCCATCAAGGACGAAGCGCGCCGCCTTTACGAGGCGGAGCGGGACAACGCCATCGCCGAGGCGGCCGGGCTGAAAAACAGGCTCAAGGAGGAGGCGGGGGCTGAGGCAGCCGAGCTTCACCGGGAGATGGTGGAGGAAGCGCACCACGAGATCATGCGCCTTTCGGCTTTTTTTGACACGGAACAGGCCCGCACCGCCGCAGAGGCGTCCGGAAGGCTCGGTCGCAAGCTTTCCATCGAGCGGGACCGGCTTTATAACAAGCTGCAGAACGAGCTGGCTGCGTTGCGCCAGGCCGGATCGCAGGAAATGCTGAAACAGATCGGGCAGGAACGGTCCGCCAGGCTCGAGGAGATCGGGCGGGAGATAGAGGACATCCGCGACAAGGCTCGGGTGGAGGCCGGGGCGGCCGCCAGGGCCGAGGCCCAGACCGTGCGGGACAACCTCGCCCGCGCCATCGCCGCCAGGGAAGAAGATATCAAGCGGGAAATCGAACTCAAACGCGGTTCGATGACGCTGGACATGGAAAAAGAGGTGATGGAGTTCCGCGCAAGGCGGTTTGACGAAGTGCGCGGCGAAGTTGAGGAGCTTTACGAAAGGCTGACAAGCGAGCTTGGCGCGCGGCTCAAGGCCGAGGAAAGGGAAAAACTGGCCATAGTCGAGCAGACCCTCGATTCGATCAAACGTGAACGGGAAGCGGCCATGGAAAGCCTGTTCGCGGAGGAACGCAAGCTTAGGATGGAGGAACTTTCAAGGGAGACCGCGCGGCTGCGGCGCGAATCGGAGGAGAAGCTAAGCCAGGAGCTTTACGACATCAGGCGCGACTGGGCGGAGAAGACCGAGGCGGAGCTTTCATCCGCGCGGGCGTCTGGGCTGAAGATGGTGGAGCGCGAGGTGGCGGCGGAACGGGAACGCCGCATTTCCGAACTTTCCGGAATACTGCGCGAGGACGAGCGCGCGCTCAAGGAGGCCTTCGCCGTGAGGATGGCGGAAGAGGAAAAAGCGGCCAGGGAACGGCTTGTAAACCAGCTTGAGATGGAGCGGAGGCAGGTGGCGGCGGAGCTGGCGGCGGAAATGCGCCCCCGCATGATGCGCACGGAGATGGAATTCAAGGACAGGATCGAGGAGCGCAAGACCCAGGCGCTTGAGACCTTGAGGCGCGACATGGAGAACATCCGCGCCCGCCACGTGGAAAAGATCATAAAGTGGGAGCGCGAAGAGAAAGGGCGCAGGCTGGCCTTCATCGAGGCGAGGATACTCGAAGAGGAGACCGTGGCCAGGGAGATGATGAAAAACCGGCTCGCCGCCGAATACGAGACGGCGGCCGGAAGGATGAAGTCCACGCTGGAGCGGCGCAGGAAGTCTTCGCTGGAGACGCTTTCCGGGGAGCTTGAAAGGCGCAAAGAAGAGATCGCCGCGCGGGTCCGGCGGGAGCTTGAAACGGAGCGGGAGAAGCTCCGCGCCGCGATGACCGGGGATATTTCCGGGGCCAGGGAGCGCGGGATAAAGTCCCTAAGCCTGGAATTGGCCGAGGAACGGGACAGGATGCGCAAGGAAATGCAGATGGGCATGGACCATGAGCGCATCGAGCTTCGGCGCGAGATGTCCACGCAGATGGCCGAGGAGAAGGCCGGCAGGATGGATGCTCTGGAAAACGAGATCGGCGTGGCTGGCAAGGCGTTTGAAAAGCGTCTGGAGGAGCGCGGCAAGCGCGAATGGCGCAAGAAGGAGGAATGGCTCCGGTACGAGGCGAGCAGGCTCAAGCTTGAGCTTAAGGAAAAGATGGGGGCGGAGCTTGAGGCGGAGCGGTCGTCCCGCAGGAGGTCTTTCGAGGAAAAACTTTCCAAGGAGGCGGACGACACACTGCGGCGCGCCCGGCTGGAGGCCGAATTCGAGAAAGGGCGGCTTGAGCAGCGTTACCGGTCGGAGTTCGACTTGAAGCGGGCGAAGGCCCAGAAAATCCTGGACGCGGAATATGGCGCCAGGATGGAAGATATGGAAGCGAGGCTTAAATCGGGCATGGAAGCGGAAAGGAAAGCCCGGATCGAAAAGCTGGAGACCGAACTTGAGGACGTGCGGCGCGAAAAGGCGCTGCGCCTTGAAAAGCAGATGGCGCTGGAAAAGGCCAAGCTTCTGGACATCCTTGGCATGGAGATAAAGACCGAGGAGTACAAGCGCCGCCAGGAGCTTATCGCCGGGATAATGCAGAAGAAGGCGGAGCTGGACATCTCGTTCCAGAAAGAAAAGGAAAGCTATTTCGAACGGCTCAAGGACGAACTATGGCGCGACGCCCAATTGAACCGGGAGAGGTTCGACGAGGAGATCGGCAGGATAGCCAAGAGCCTGCGGCTCAACTGACCTGAAAATCTTTATATCCCATGGCTTGTTGGCAGGCTGAGCATCCGGCCGGCCTCCACAAACCGTTTGTCCAGGCTGTAAACTGTCTTGACCTTGTTGTTCGAACAGACCGCAAGATGGAGTGCGTCCCCCGCCCGGAGGCCACTTGCATATTTCTGGACAAAACTGCGCGCCAGCCTGAAATCACGGCCGTCCACAGGAAGGATTACAAACGACGCCCCTATCAAGGAGATAAATTCATTGTCGATCCTGGCGGCAGCTCCGCTTTCCAGACCGCCCATCCGGACCTCACGGGCCAGCAGGGAAGAGAATTCGACGAGCGTCCATTGGCTGACCGCCAATTCTCCAGCCTTAAGACGGGCGAAAAACCGCTCCACCTTCACGCTTGTTTCCTCTTGCATAAGAAGCGGGGCGACAAAGCTGGTGTCAAAATAGAGCATTAAAGACCTTCATCGCGCATTTGCCGGAGCAGTTTGACGCTTGCCTTGCTCCAGGCCGGCGCACGCTTCCGGAATTCCGCCAAAGAGGGCGGTTTTTTTTTGGGAGCCTCCACTGCCGAAAGCCGGGCGACCGGCTTGCCATGCCTGGTTATCACAACTTCCTCGCCCGACTCCGCCCGTTCAAGCAGGCCGCTCAATCCCGCCTTCGCCTTTGCGACGCTTATAGTGACCATGACGCTCAAAATAGAACCAATATTATGGTCAAATTATATACCATCTCCAGCGCGGCGCGGAGCTTTTCCATCAACCGGGACATCCGCGGACAAATAAAAAAAGGCCGCGCTTGACGCGCGGCCTTAAGGGCCTTTATACGGCTGATCGGCTATTTCGCGCCGAGCACGGCGTCCTTGCACGCCTTGGCCACGCGGAACTTCACCACTTTCTTGGCCGGGATCTTGATCACTTCGCCGGTGCGCGGGTTGCGCCCCTTGCGGGCCTTGCGGTTGACGAGCACAAGCTTGCCCAGGCCCGGCAGCGTGAAGCCGTTCTTGGCCTCCTTGTGGGCCAGCGCGGCCAGGTCATCAATGATCTGCGCGGCGAGCTTTTTTGTAAGTCCGGCCTTGGCGGCGACTGCGTCGGCGATCTGGGCCTTGGTCATCGGTTTTTTTCCAGCCATATAAACGGTCTCCTCTATTTCGTTGTGGCCATACGGAAATTTAAAGTTAGTGATTTTTATCAGAGTTTCCCTGACGATTCAACATAAAATTTGCGCCCCCCGCCCTCCCGCCGCGCCCTTCACCGGCTTTGCGCGAGGAAAAAATCTTCCCGCGCACCGCGGACGCGGTTTGGGATATAATAAATAACCCTGCGGTTTCATGAAGCGGGGGACGATTCACAGCCCATCATTCCAGGAGGAAAACGAGACATGACCGAGCCTGTCCAGGCCGCCGCGGCGGTCCAGGGTTTTTCCAAAGCCGACATCGAATCCCTCCGGGAATACCTGGCCGAAGCGGCCAAGGAACGAAAAAGCCTGCAGCTTCTGGTGGAATACGTCAGCAAGAACCAGGAGTCGCTGGAGAACAAGGCGGCCGCGTTCCGGGCGGTGGAGGAAAAGCTTGGCGCCGTAGAGTCCGTCTCCAGGGAGATGGACCGCAGGCTGGCCGAATTCCGCTCCGCCGAGTCCGCCATTTTCGACACCCGCGAAAAGGCCGGCGACGTGATGGAGCTTCTCGTGCGCAACAAGAAGGACATCGAGTCGGTAAACAAGCTCGTCGAGCATATCAACTCCAAGATAAAGTCCCTTTCGCTCCAGCGGGTGGTGGTGGAGCGGGCCAACGAGGAGGCGGGCAAGCTCAACGTTCTGTTCTGGGACATGGAGGCGAAGATCAAGCGGCTTTCGGAGGAGAACAAGCTGGTCCGCAAGTCCGAGAAGAACATAGTGCGCCTTGAGAACATGCTGGAGGCCATCTCCGGGCGGATGGAGAGCGTGGAAAAATTCAAGGAGCTGATCGTCCAGGCGGACGAGCGCACAGGCTCGATGAAAAAGCTCATCGGCGACGTGGACGGGAAGATGGAGCTGATGAACGCCCACCGCCAGTCCGTGGAGAACTTCACATCGGAGATCAGGAGCGGCAAAGAGGCCGTGGAAGGGATGCACGGGGCGCTGGACGACCTTGCGCGCCAGCGTGTGCTCGTCGGCGAGACGCAAAGGGAGGTGGCCAGCCTGCTGCACGACATGAACAGCCTGCGGGTGGAGATGCGCAACGTGCTGGCCAGGGAGGAGCAGGTGGCCAAGGTCACCGCCAGGCTATCGGAGCTGGACACGGCCGCCGCCGGCGTGGAGGCCAACCTTTCAAGGATAAAGGACGAGAAAAAGCGGGCCGAGGAGACGGAGGCCAAGGTGGTGGAGCTAAACGGCATCCTGCGCGACTCGGTGGAGGAGAAGATAAAGACCACGCTGGAGCAGGCGCGCCTTGTGGAGGCGATGCAAAAGGACATGGACAGGTTCTACGCATCCGCCGAGCAGATGGAAGGCAAGCTTGGCAAGTTCCGGGAGGACGTGAAGATCGCCGGGGACATCGAGGCGGGGCTGGCCAAATTCGAGGACATGTTCGATTCGGTGAACAGGCGGATGGAGGAGCTTTCGCAGCGGCGCAACATGGTGGAGCAGGTGGAGAACAAGATCAACTCGCTCAACGACATGGTGCTAAACCTGGACGTGAAGATGGAAAACCAGCTGGAGCGGCGCGGGCTCGTGGAAAAGCTGGAGAAAAAGCTGGAAGGGCTGGACTTCTTCATCGAGGACGCCAATTTCAAGATAGACAAGGTGTCCAAGAAGGTGGAGTTCGTGGAGACGCTGGACAGGAAAATCGAGTCGTTCCGGGAGATGACCTCGTCGCTGGAGGACAGGATATTGAACCTGGCCAAGGAAAAGGCGGCGGTGGACGCGGCGGAGGCCAGGCTCAAGTCGCTGTACGGACGGCTTGCGGAGACGGAAGGGCAGATCGGGCGCAAGCTGGAGGAAATAGACACCGGCGCCCTCAAGCTTGCGGAAGTGGAGAGCGTCACAAGCCGGGTGGAGCCTGCGATCGTAAAAGCGCAGAACCAGCTGGACGAGGCGGCGGCGATAGTGCGCCAGAGCCAGACGGTGCGGGAGAACGTGGAAGGGATGGCCGGAAAACTTATGGACGTGGAAGGCCGGCTCAAGGTGGTGAGCGCCCAGGAGGAGAAGATAGTGGAGCTGGAAAAGAAGCTTTCCTACCTGAACTCCATCCACGAGACCATCGAGGAGAGGATAACCGGGCTGCAAGCCTCCGAAGAGCGGGTGAAAATGACCTCCGAGCAGGTGGCGGGGCTTTCGACCATGCTAAAGGACATCCAGACGCAGCGCGACACGCTGGACAGGGACAAGGAGAGCCTCAAGAGCGTATCGTCGAAGATATCGTCGATAAACGAGCTGATGGCCGAGGAAGAGTCGAAGATGGACAGGCTCACCTCCAGGCTTTCCATCATGGGAAGGATGGAGCAGCGCCTCAACGACCTGAACATACTGTCGGAGGACGTGAAGGCCAAGGTGTCGGCGCTGATGGACGAGGAGCGCACCATAGAGAAGGCCGGCCAGCAGATCGTGGAGCTCAAGTTCCTGCTCGGAGAAATAGAAAAGAAGCTAAACGACTATTTCAACCTCAAAGGCCAGGGGTGACACAGGTTGTTCCCGGGGCCGCATAGCGTTTCGCCATGATAAAGATCGTCACCGCAGCCCAGATGCGGGAAATCGACCGGCGCGCCATCGGGGAAACGGGAGTGCCCGGCTCCACTCTGATGGAAAACGCCGGGCTGGCGGTGGTGAAGACGATACGGGACAGGATCCCGGACCTTCGCAAAGTCCGGGTGAACATCTTCGCGGGCAAAGGGAACAACGGCGGGGACGGCTTTGTGACCGCCCGCCACCTTCTGAACATGGGGGCGGAGCCCACGGTGTTCCTCGCCACGCATAAAGACGAGGTCAAGGGGGACGCGAAGCTTAACTTGGACGCCTTCGCGGCCATGGGGGGCCGGGTGAAAGAGTTCACCTCCGAAAAGCACATCCACAACTTTAAACTCAAGTTCATGCACACCACCGTGGTGGTGGACGCTTTATTCGGGACCGGGCTGACATCGGCCGTCACCGGTTTTTTCACCGAAATACTGGACGTGATGAACGGCCAGGGGAAACTTAAGGTGGCGGTGGACATCCCGTCGGGGGTGAACGCGGACAGCGGGGTGATCCCCGGCGCCCATTTTACGGCGGACGTGACGGTGACTTTCGGCCTGCCGAAAATCGGGCTTGTCACCTACCCTGCCCGAGCCGCCGCGGGAGAACTTGTCATCGCGGACATCTCGATCCCGCGCAAGGTGCTCGAGGAATCGCCATTCGCCGCGCTATTGCCGGAAATCGCGGACATAAAGCGTATGCTGCCCAAAAGAGCGATGGACGGCCACAAGGGGACTTTCGGGCATTTATTGATAGGCGCAGGGTCCACCGGGATGGGGGGGGCGGCGGCCTTATGCTCGCTTGCCGCGTTGCGCATGGGGACCGGGCTTGTGACAGCGGCGCTCCCCTCAGGCCTTGTGGGGCCGTTTGAGACCGGCGTGATGGAGGTGATCGCAAGACCGCTTGCGCAGACCGAAAGCGGCTCCATCGCCTCGGATGCGGCGGACATTTTCATACAGGCCGCTGGCGCCATGCAGGCCGTTATATTAGGCCCGGGTCTTTCCACACATCCCTCCACCGCAGCGTTCGCAAAGCGGGCCGTGGCGGAAATCGAGGCGCCGATGGTGGTGGACGCGGACGGATTAAACTGCCTCGGGCATGGGGCGGACATCATAAAAAACCGGACGGCTCCGACGGTCATCACCCCCCATCCCGGGGAGATGGCCCGGCTCACCGGGGCCGGCGTTGATGAAATACAATCGGACAGGATCGGCGCGGCATTGGCCCTTGCCGGGCAAAGCGGGGCGGTGGTGGTCCTTAAAGGGGCCGGGACGGTGATCGCCACGCCGGACGGAAAAGCTTATGTGAACCCAACAGGAAACCACGGCCTGGCCTGCGCCGGGACCGGGGACGTGCTCGCCGGCATGATAGGGGGGCTACTGGCGCAAGGAGTCAATGCGGAGAACGCCGCCGTGGCGGGGGTTTACCTGCACGGGCTTGCCGCGGACATTTTCGCAAAGGAGCATGGCGATCCCCGGGGCCTCATCGCCTCCGACCTTATAAAACTTCTTCCAGACGTATTTGGGAGGTTGTAATCCGCGCGAAGCTGGATTAGCATAATGGACACGATAATCGGGAAAAACAGAGGCGGCTCCCATCCGCCGGAAAACACCATGGCCGGAAAATATTTCAGATGAGCACGCAACAGGAAATCCTGCTGGAAAGCGGAACAAACGAATTCGAGATAGTCGAGTTCGTCATCGCAAACCAAAGCTACGGGGTGAACGTGGCCAAGGTGCGGGAGATCATCCAGTATGACGCCAAGGCGGTGACCCAACTGCCGGAAAACCACCCTTCCATGCTGGGGCTTTACTTCCTGCGGGGAGACACTTTCCCGCTGATAGACCTTAGCGTCACCCTCAAGGTGGACAAGGAAAAGCAGCCGGCGCGGCAGGTGATTTTGGTGTGCGAGTTCAACGCACTTGTGAACGGATTCCTGGTGGACGGGGTGCGGCAGATCCGCCGCTGCTCCTGGGAGGACGTAAAGCCGGTGACCACCTTCCAGAGCCAGTACCGGCCGATGGTCACAAGCACCGTGCATATAGAGGACCGGCAGATACTGATCCTGGACCTGGAGCACATAATATCGGTGATATACCCGGACACGGGGGTAACATTTGACGAGGAGAAGCTTCCACCAAAGGAGATCAGCCGTGGCGAGGCGCGGCTTGTGATCGCGGAGGACTCGCCGCTGATACGGGAGGCGATAATCAAGATACTGCGCAAGGTGGGCTACGCGAACGCGCAGGTGTTCACCAACGGCAAGGACGCTTTCGACGAGGTGACCCGTGTCAAACGCAGCGCCGACGAGGCGGGGGTGGACATCAGCGAGATGCTCAACGGGGTGATAACCGACATCGAGATGCCCCAGATGGACGGGCTGACTTTTTGCAAAAGGGTGCGCACGGAGCTTAACCTGCCCAACCTGCCGGTTATAATGTTCTCCTCGATGATAAACGAGCAGATGGCCGCCAAGTGCCGGGACGTGGGGGCCAACGCATTCACCACCAAGCCGCAGACCAGCCACCTTGTGGAAATAATAGACTACTACTGCCTGAAGAAGTGAGGCCGGGAGGCTCCGGAACGGCGCATCATCGAGGTCATCTCTCTTGTCAGCCCCAGCAAACAAAAAAACCGCCGATCCGAAAAGACCGGCGGCCAAAAAGTCTTTAGCGCAAGACCCTACACTTTAAGCTGGGCCACCGATTTCTTCACAGCGTCCGCCGAGCGGCGCAATTCCGCCTGTTCCTCGACGGTGAGTTTCAGGTCTATGATCTTCTCGATCCCGTTCCAGTTGAGCTTCACCGGGACGCCCATGAATATGCCGTCCAGGCCGTATTCCCCTTCAAGGTACGCGGCGGCGGCCACAATCCTGTTCTTCTCCAGGATGATGGACTCCACCATGTTCACAACCGACGACGCCGGGGCGTAAAAGGCCGATCCGGTCTTGAGCAGCTTTACTATCTCGCCGCCTCCCTGCCTGGTGCGTTCCACCATGGCGTCTATCTTGGCTTTTGACAAAAGCTCCGTGATCGGTATCCCCGCCACCGACGAAAGCCGGGGCATGGGCACCATGTCCTCCCCGTGAAGGCCGAGCACCGTTGCGTGCACGTCCTCGTTGGAGACGCCAAGCTCCATGGCGATAAAAGAGCGGAACCGGGTGGAGTCCAGCACCCCGGCCATACCCACGATCCTGTGCTTGGGCAGCCCGGAATATTTCATGGCCACCCAGGCCATGGTGTCCAGCGGGTTTGTGACCACGATCATAAAGCAGTTGGGGGAGTATTTTTTCACCTGTTCGGCGCAGCTTTTCACGATCCCGGCGTTGATGTCGCGCAGGTCTTCCCGGGTCATCCCCGGTTTTCGCGCCACGCCGGCGGTCATCACCACCACGTCGGAGTTGGCCGTCTCCTCATAGGAGTTTGTGCCCACGATGTTGCAGTCGAAATTCTCCAGCGGCGCGGACTCCATAAGGTCGAGCCCCTTCCCCTGCGGCACCCCCTCCACAACGTCCACAAGGCAGACGTTGCCGAGTTTCTTGTACGCCAGAAGCTGGGCCGTTGTGGCGCCCACGTTGCCAGCCCCGATCACCGTTATCTTTTTCTTCGACATCGGATCATCCTTGCAAGTTGTCAATAACCGCGCCGCCCGCATCGCCCCGGACGGCGGAAAAAACGGCCCCTCTTACCCGTTGGAGGCCCGGGACGCGGCCCAGGTGAGCAACCCGCCAGCCTTTATCACCTCCAGGTCCCGCCCACCCATCGAGTGCTTCACCGGAATCTGTATCCCCTTGGTCTTGTTGACCACCGTAAGGTTGTCCAGGTTCGCGGTGTTTATCGAAAGCTCGTCCCCCTGGTCTATCTTGCCGTAGTCCGCCTCGGTGACGAACACAAGCGGCAGGATGCCGAAGTTGATAAGGTTTGCCATGTGTATCCGGGCGAAGGACTTCACGATCACCGCCTTCACCCCCAGGTATTTGGGGGCGATGGCCGCATGCTCGCGCGAGGAGCCCTGCCCGTAGTTGGTCCCCCCCACCACGAATCCGCCGGCCGCTTCCCTGGCGCGCTTGGGAAAGGTCTTGTCCACCTTCTCGAAAACGAATTCGGATATGGCGGGGATGTTCGAGCGCAGCGGCAGCACCTTGGCGCCGGCCGGCATGATGTCGTCGGTCGTGATGTTGTCCGCCGTCTTTAGCAGCACAGGGCCGCTCAGGGACTCCGCCAGCCTGTCAAACCTTGGCAGCGGGGCGATGTTCGGGCCGCGGACGATGTCCACCTTTGCCGCCTTGGCGGGAGCAAGGGGGAACACCACCATGTTGTCGTTCACTTCGTATTTTTTCGGCAGGGCCGCAGCCTTGAACTTGCCAAGCTTGCGCGGATCGGCTATCTCCCCCTTGATGGCGCAGGCGGCCGCCGTCTCCGGGCTGACAAGGTACACCCCCGCGTCGTCCGTGCCGGAGCGCCCCTTGAAGTTGCGGTTGAACGTGCGGATGGAGACCCCCGCGCTGTTGGGCGCGGCGCCCATGCCTATGCATGGCCCACAGGCGGACTCCAGCACCCTGGCCCCGGCGGAAATCATCGTGGCCAGCGCCCCGTTGTCGCTTATCATCTTGAACACCTGCTTGCTCCCCGGCGATATGAGCAGCGAACAGTTCGGATGCACCGTCCTCCCCTTAAGCGCCGTGGCCACGGCCATAAGGTCGCGGTATGAAGAGTTGGTGCAGGAGCCTATCGCCACTTGGGTCACCTTCACCCCCTTGAGCTTTTTCACCGCCGTTACGTTGTCCGGGCTGTGGGGCTGGGCCACCATGGGCTCCAGCTTGTCCAGGTTTATCACTATCTCCTCGTCATACACTGCGTCCTTGTCCGGCCCAAGCTCTTTCCACGACTTCTCGCGTTTCTGGGCCTTCATAAACTCCAGCGTCTTCGCGTCGGACGGGAATATGGAGGTGGTGGCGCCAAGCTCTGCGCCCATGTTGGTAACCGTCGCCCTGTCCGGCACGCTCAGGGACTTCACCCCCGGCCCGGTGTATTCGACTATCTTGCCCACGCCCCCCTTGACGGTGAGCTGGCGCAAAACTTCAAGGATGATGTCCTTTGCGGACACCCACGCCGAAAGCTTCCCTTCCAGCCTCACCGCAAGCACCTTCGGGCATGCAAGCTCGAAAGGCTGCCCGGCCATGGCCATGGCCACGTCCAGCCCGCCCGCGCCGATGGCTATCATGCCAAGGCCGCCCTGGGTGGGGGTGTGGCTGTCCGATCCTAAAAGGGTCTGGCCCGGCACGCCGAACCGCTCCAGATGCACCTGGTGGCAGATGCCGTTGCCCGGGCGGGAGAAATGGATGCCGTATTTCGCCGCCACCGACTGCAAGTAAAGGTGGTCGTCCGCGTTTTTAAAATCTGTCTGCAGCGTGTTGTGGTCCACATAGGAGACCGACAGCTTGGTCTTCACCCGTGGGATACCCATCGCCTCGAACTGGAGGTACGCCATCGTCCCGGTGGCGTCCTGCGTGAGGGTCTGGTCCATGCGGATGGCGATTTTTTCGCCCGGTTTGAGTTCGCCTTCGGCAAGATGGCTTTTAAGGATTTTCTGCGCAAGATTGAGTCCCATTCCCAGTCTCTCCAACCTTTAAGAATTATAAGTTCGTTTGTTAGTTTCACGGCCCTGGGGCGCACATACCCCTGCCGGGATTTGACCGTTTAAGACACTCCCCACCAGACAGATGATGTCACAGATCGGGTTTTAAATTGTGGAATTTTCCCATTTTATTGTCAAGGGAAAAGGAGGGGAAGGCGCCCCTTCCCGTGCCTTGTCAGCCCGCCGGGAAATAAGGATGGCGGCGGGCGGCCCACCCCCGGCGGAAGGGGTATAATATCCCGCAAATCTCAAGGGATCGTAAAAATGTCCGGAACTCTCCACCGCGTGGCCGCCATCATCCAGGCAAGGTGCGGCTCCACGAGGCTTCACAACAAGATATTCGAGCCCATCGGCCCAAAGCCGCTCCTGTGGTGGGTGGTGAAACGGCTGAAGAACACACCCCTTGTGGATTCGGTCATCATCGCCACGTCCACCCTGGAGCCGGACGCGGCGGTGGAGGCTTTCGCGGCAAGCGAGGGGTTGCCATGCGTGCGCGGATCGGAAGACGACGTGCTCGACAGGTATATGGCCGCCATCCGGGCGTATCCGGCGCAAACAGTCGTCCGCGCCACAGGGGACAATCCGCTGGTGGACCCGGCCACCCTGAACAACATGATCAAAGCGCATCTTGCCTCCGGCGCCGATTACACGGGCCTTTCCGGCTCCGCCCCGTTGGGTTCGACGGCGGAGGTTTTCTCGGCGGAGGCGCTGGAGCGGACATGGCGGGAGGCCCAAACGCCGCAATACCGGGAGCATGTCACCGCCTACATGTACACAAACCCGGACAAATTCCGCATCAACCGCGTCCCCGCCGCAAACGGCGTCACCGGAAGGAGATACAGGCTCACCGTGGACACCGCAAAGGACATGGAGCTTGTGAAAACGATCTACGCGAAGCTCGATGAGCATGGCGAACCCTTCGATTGCGTCCACGCGGTGAAGTTGCTGGAGGCCCATCCGGAGATGGCGGCGATAAACGCGGGCGTGGAGCAGAAGGACTGGCGGGAGACGAAATAGAATCCCCTTTAGAGCGCGGGGTCTGGCCTTCACCTCGCCCTTGAGGGGAGAGGTCGGCGCTTTAGCGCCGGGTGAGGGTGCTAATTCATATCTCCACCTCCAGCCCGTCGTATGCAAGCTTCACGTTGTCCGGCAGACTGCGCGACAATTCCTTGTGCCCGATGTTGTGGTTCAAGTGCGTAAGATATGCCCGGCGGGGGGCCAGCTTCTTTATCGCGCCGAGGGCTTTTTCGACGGTGAAATGTGTGTCGTGGCTTTTCAGTCCCAGCGCGCCAAGGATGAGCGTGTCCACCCCCTTGAGCAGTTTCATGGAGGCAGGGGGGATTTTCGAGCAGTCGGTGACGTATGCGGCGGAACCGATTCTATACCCGTATATCTCCATCTCCCCGTGGAACACGGGGACCGGCGTGATTTTTAAAGATCCCACGCAAATCTCCCCCTCGATAACGTTCAGGGCGAGCTTTGGTTTTCCGCCCCCTTTTCCCGGATGGTCGTCGAAGATATAGCCGAACATGCGCATGATTCGCTCCAGGGTCTCCCGGTTGCCGTAACAGGCCACCGGCTCTTTTTGCAGGAAATTGAAGCTTCGAAGCTCGTCTATGCCGTGCACGTGGTCGGCATGGTGGTGGGTGTATATCACCGCGTCCAGCCTGCGTATCCCGGCCCGCAGCGCCTGGGCGCGAAGGTCCGTGGAGGTGTCCACAAGCACGCTGGCCCCCTCCCCTTGCACCCATATGGAGGCGCGAAGCCTTTTGTCCCGCGTGTCGGACGATGCGCACACCGGGCAATCGCACCCGATCATGGGGATCCCCGTTGATGTCCCGGTGCCAAGGAAAGTGAGATTCGCCATTCTATGTCCGCGCGGCCTGCCGCGCCCTTTTATTTGCCCGGATTAGATTCTACTATTTTACGGGCAGTGATTGCGAATGGCGAGCTTTCGCACGACCGGGCCGATTTGCCGAAAATTTCCAGGCTCTTTGCCAGGTCTCCTTTTTCCATGGCGTAAAGCCCCGCCATGAAATAGACCGAGCTTTTGTCCCGGAAAAGCTTCTCGCAGGCGGGAATGGGCGCCTTGCCGTTTTCCATCAGTGCAAGAACGGTGTTGATGTCATCATAACCTGTGTCGAACTTGCCGAAGAATTTCGGCATTGAATAATAAACGTTCGCTCTGGCGATCCTGATTTCCAGGTTTTCCGGATTGTCCGTCACCGCCCTGTCCATGATGCCTATCCCCTTGTAAGAGTGATACAGGCGCACGAATCCGGCCGGGGTGACGTTGACGATCCATTGAATCAGTCCGCCGCCGCCGAAATCACGCGCCTTTAGCGTTTCGATGGCGCCAAGGTACACGGCGCTTTCCGGCGGCTCGATTTTTTTGAATATCCCCTCCGCCGCGTCCCTGTACGCGGGGTCTGCGGTGTATGCGGCAAGGAGGAAATTTGCGTATCCTTTGTCCTTGGCGCCGATGTCACCCTTGAGCGCATCCTTGAGACTGGACGACACCGCGGCGAAAAGCTCGTTTCGCGCCCGGTCTCCGGCGTCATCGGCCGACACCGGACGGCCAAGCGGCATAACGAGCAGGAACAAAAGCGCGGCGGCGCGTTTTATGGTCATTAAATTACGATTGAACATACGTGATTATTGTCCCACTCCCCAATCCAGTCAATTCACAAGGGACGGATGGACTGATGAACGGATGAAAGGCCGTATGACGGGACGGATGGCGGCTCAACCGCCCTTCCGCGCTCGCGGAGAAAATGCTGGTTTTGTCTGACCCGAATATAAACCTCCCGTCCCTATTCTTTATAACTTTCCGTCAAAATATTTCTTGACTTTTCGTGGGGGGGGGGGGGGGGGGGGGGG
>JACRLM010000086.1 GCA_016235255.1 Nitrospinota bacterium
ATGGCACGCTCAATCCCTTCCACTTGAGAAAAGAATTTGAAAAAATACTCAGGAGGCTTTTTAATGAGTTATGGGCCAATGAACCATGAGGCGAAAATCCACGCCCCCTTCGGTTACCTTTTCCCGTGAGGCAACGCGATATTTCCCGTTTTCCCCGGATTAAGGTTTGCCACCCGGCAATCGAATTGCCCCTCGTCCTGTCCCTTTTCGGACACTTGTAACACTCATTAACAAAAGTATTGCCGGGCGCTTGATATGGGCGGTGAAAGGGGGTAACATAAATTGCTTTTTGTGCGCCGCGCCCAATGGCCCGCGCGTGATTGTGAAAACTTCTTCCTTATTGGGAAAAATACGGGAGGCAATATAGAAGTGGCTTTGGTTTCCTGCAAGTTCGCCGTGAACGACAAGCTGGTTTTCAGGCTTTCACCTGAGCAAAGCGCCGAAAGTTTCACTTGCCTGGTCAAAAAAATCAAGGACAGGCTGGTGGCCATTGTCGTTTCTAACAAAGACAAAAGCAGGGTGAACCTTGCCGAGGGGGACACTGCGTACCTGTTTTCGGACGATGGAGCCGCAAAGTGGGTGACGCCGCTCAAATTGGCCCAGCGCCAGACATTCCCATTGATGATATTCACGATAAACGGCGAGCCGTCCCGCGCGCAAACCGGCTCAGTGGAAAATCCCCCCGCGCCGATGGACCAGATAGAGTCCATAGACACGGACCTTGGAACCCCGGCGGAAGAAATACCGGCTGTGGAGGTGCGGGCGGAGGACGAGACCCCGAAAGAGACGTTCGACGGGAAGATGGCGGACACGGAAATGGACCGTCTGGACGAAATGGTGGGGGTGACCATCCGCGAGCTTGAAAGCAGCGAAAGCCCCCCAAAGCGGCAAGAGACGATGCCGTGGAATCCGGACATGCTTGAGGACATCTCGGAGATAGACACAAGCGAGCTTGAGGCGGAACTCAACGCGGACATAGAAGAAGCCCTGGCCATGGAAGTGGAGGCGGGTATCGCTCCGCCCGAGCCTGCGGCCGAGGCCCATGAATATTCCAACGAGGACGATTTAAAGGACATGCGCCTTGTCCATGACAGAAGCTTCGAACTTGGGGAGCTTGATACGGACCAGACCACGATCTCCCCTCCCAAGGCGGAACAACCCGCGGGGCAAGAGGAACCCGGGCTGGAGGTGATTGAAAGCGGAGCCCCTCCTGTGGAGATGGAATATCATCCCGCTCCGGAACTTATGGGCGGGGATGACGCTTATTCCGTTCCGGCTCAACCGTCGGAAGACCTTTATGTCCCGGAATCCGCCGATGGTTCGGAGCAACCTGGGACTTTCCACGATTATTTCGGCCTGGCGTTGACCTGGCTGGACGACAAATCGGGCACAACAATCAAGACCTGGGGGGTATGCGCCACACTTTCTCCGCAGGGGGCGCTTATCGCCACGGACAACATGCCTCCCGAAGGGGCTCGCGGATATATCGAAGTGGAAAGGGCGTGGGCCCCCCGGCTCAAGTTTAGCGCTGTGGGCGAGGTGGAGTCGTCCTTTGGGGTCGATAACGCCACGTTCGTGAAGCTTAGGTTCACCGCGTTAAGCCCGGAGGCGGTGGATAGCATCCGGGATTACCTTGAAAATCGCATGGCGCTGTTTAGAGCCATCCGGCGGATAGCGAAAGACTGATCCGATGGGGCAAGACCTGGAGTTCGTCGCGGGTTACGCCGAAAGTGAAGACCTGAAATCCAGGTACGCCAGCCTCGGCGAACTTATTGACAGGCCGGTCAAAGTGTCCAAGGGGCAAAGGATCGCCAGGGTGATGGAAAGCGGCGCCGTCCATCCGGACGGCAAGAAAGGCCCCCGTGTGGCGGTGCCTGCGGGCAAAAAGGTTGAAGAAACGCTTGGCGGGAACATCGGCCTGACCAAGGACGAACCGCCCACGCTGGTGAGCGCGATAAACGGCTACATGTCCGTTGTGGACGGCCGCCTTGCCGTCAGCGAGATCGTGGAGATTTTCGGCGATTTCGGGGGAGAAATAAACGTGGACGCGCCCGTGCGGCTTCATGGGGGCGCCGTGAGCGGGGCGAAGATAGAGACGGCGGCGGACCTGGAGGCCCTGGGGCTTGTGGAGGGGGCGCAGATACTGGCGAAAGGCAACGTCATCCTTAAGGGGGGGCTTTCCGGCGGCGGCGAGGGCTACGTTTTTTCCGGAAAGGATTTCTATTCCACATTCGTCCAGCAGGGGAAGGTGGACTGCGAAGGGTCGATAATCGTGGACGGGCCGGTGATGAACAGCGAGATATCGGCGGGGAAGAAAATCACGCTACGGGGACGCGCCACGCTGGTGGGAGGATCGGCCAGGGCCAAGGAGGAGGTGGCGGCGCCGGTGGTGGGCTCGGAAGGGGCGTCGCAGACGGCCGTTTACCTCGGACACGATCCTTTTTTCGCCAAGCGGGTGGAAAACAGGAAAGAAGCGATAGAAAAATGCCGGCAGAAGCTTGAAGAAAGTGAACGGGCGGTGGAATTCGCGTATGGGAACCTGGATGGCGCCGTGGAAATAAACCGGGGCGACCCCTTGCAGGAAATATTCCACCTTTCGGATTTCATGCGCGAAGGGGGGATCGAAAAGCTGCCGGATGAAAGCAAGGAGGCGCTTGGAGATTACACCTCCGCCCTGCTTGACGGGATATGCCAGCGCGGACGGCTGGAAACGGAGGGGCAGGCGGACGAGGGACAGCTTGCCAATAAATCGTTCCCGGGCGCGTGCATGAAGGTGGAGAAAATAGCCCATCCCGGCGTCACCGTTTCCATAATGGGGGCGACGCTGGCGCTGGACAAGGAGTACGAACGGGTGCGTTTCATATTCAAGGACGGAGAGGTGACGGCCACCACGTTTTAGACAGGGCAATAAGCGGGAGTTAAAAAGATTTGTCAACGTTCATAGGCATAGCGGTTGGCGTGGGGCTTTTGTTCTACGCCATCCTCACCCAGGGCGGGCCGAGGATTTTCTGGGACCCTCACGGCCTGATGATCGTGCTTGGCGGCACATTCGGGGCCATTCTCATTTCGTATCCGCTTCCCCGGGTGCTAAAGGTGGTGGGGGTGCTGCTGCAGATATTCAAGAGGGAAATCCAGCGGCCGTCGTGGGTGATACGGCTTATGGTGGAATTATCGTTCAAGGCCAGGCAGAAGTCGCTGCTGTCGCTGGAAGAGGACCTGAAAAAGATAGAGAACAGGATAGTCAAGCTCGGGCTGGAATTGGTGATAGACGGCCAGCCGGGGCACCTTATCCGCGAAGTGCTGGAGACGGAGCTGGACTTCGTCCAGGCGCGCCACAGGGCGGGCGAGCACATATTCCGGAGCGCCGCCAGGTTCGCCCCGGCCTTCGGGCTTATCGGAACGCTGATCGGGCTTGTGACAATGATGCGCGGGATGGCCGGCGGCGCTGGTGAAAGCCAGACGAACATCATCGGGCAGGGCATGTCGGTGGCCCTGGTGGGCACGTTCTACGGCGCGATGCTTTCAAACCTGTTTTTCGGCCCGGTGGCGGAGAAGCTTCGGTCCCGCTCCGACGACGAGATGCTGGTGAACAGGATAATCATCGAAGGGGTGCTGATGATCCAGGGGGGGGTGAACCCGCGCATCATCGAGCGCAAGCTCAATTCGTTCCTCCCGCCGGAACTGAGAGCTTCCTATTACGACAGGCTGCTGGCCGAAAGCAGACGCAAGACCCCCGTGCGCGAGGGGGGATCCGCTTGACCGGCCTTGGCTTGAAAGGGCGACAGGATGGCTAAGAAAGTCAAACAGTCGGAACTGGACGACGCGCTCACCGACGGGGAGGCCTCGGCCATCTGGCTCATATCGCTGGCGGACATGATGTCGCTGCTGATGACTTTCTTCGTGATGCTGTTCGCGATGAATCCGGGCAAGGACGAAAGCTACCGCGAGACTCTTTCGAAAATAGGGGACGCGCTAGGCGGCAAGTCCACCGTGGAAAAAAAATCCGGGCTGGAAGACGCGCAGGGCAAGCTCGAATCGCTGGTGAAAGAAGGCAACCTTGTGCGGCAGGTGCAGTTCACCTCGGACACGCGGGGGATGGTGATGTTCGCCGAGGGAGACCTGTTTTTCGACCCGGCCTCGGCGGAGCTAAAGCCGGAGATCAGGCGTTTCCTAAGGCGGATTGGCGACATAATCAAGGAAACGCGCTACAAAGTGGTGGTGGAAGGGCATACAGACGACACCACGGGCCCCATGACCGCATTTCCCACCAACTGGGAGCTTTCGTCGGCCAGGGCTTCGTCGGTGGTGCGGTATTTCGTGGACGAGGCGGGGCTGGAGCCATACAGGTTCGCGGCGGTGGGATACGCCGGTTTCAAGCCGCGTTACGCACTGACCCCGGAGAACAGGCCCAAGAACCGCCGGGTGGAGATCGTTGTGCTTCGGGAGAAGCTTTAGTTATAAAAGCTGGCGGGAAACAATTTAATGGAACAAAAAAGCGGCGGGGGGAAAGACAACAGGCTTTTCTTCAGGTTTGAATACCCCGCGCCGGTCCGGTACCGTTTCGCGAAAAAGACCGAGCCTGGAAAATACATGGTGTCCCCATGGTTCAAGGGGGTGGGTGTGGACTTTTCCGGGGGCGGAGGCGCTTTGAACATCGGCAAGCCGCTGCCGGCGAAAACACTTGTGCTCATGGAGATAAAGTTTCCGTACAGCGACGATCCCGTGATTGCGACGGCGGAGGTGGTGCGCCGGATAGACGTGGAATACAAAGGGGCGAAAGTATCGCAGATCAGCTTTAAGTACCTGCTGATAAACAGCAACGTGCAGGACAGGATGATAAGCTTCATAATATCCAGGGGCAAGTCCACGCTGTAAAGCGGCGGGATCAAATCCCCGCTGTTATCTCCTCCGCGAAGCTCAACGCCGAGGTGAAGGCGGGGGACACGGCGTTTAGCACATGCGTGGAGCGTGGCGCCCTTTCCACAAGAAAATCCATTTCAAACCTGCGCTCCCGGACATTTATCAGTTGCGGCCGGATGCCTGCCTTGCCGGACGCTACGATGTCGTCCAGCCCTATTGACGGGACCAGCCTCCGGCACGATTCCCAGAATCCTTTGCGGCTGTACCTGCCGATCTCCTCGCGCACAAGCGCCCGGAAATTCATGCCGCCGTTTATATAAAGCCCGATAAGCCGCAGGGCCGTTTCAAAAGCCTCGGCCATGTTCAGGTCCGCGATTATCCCGTAATTTTCCCTTCCCAGCGCCGGGATCGCCGTCGGCCCGGCAAATACCTCGTCATCTATGGAGCGGGTGAAATGGACGCCAAGAAACGGAAAATTGATGTCCGGGACCGGATAGATGTTCCCTCGCGCAAGATAGTATTTTTCCGGACGCAGCTTGTAATAAATCCCCTTGAAGGGGACAAGCCTGTAGTCCATCCCAACGTTGAAACTTCTGGCCACAACGTCGGCGTACGCCCCGGCGCAGTTGAAAAAGTGGCCGAAAGAAAAAGAGCCGCCGGTGGTGGAAACACCGGCTCCGTCCGCCGTTGCGCCGGTCACCCGTTCGCCGAAAAAGAATTCCACGCCGGTATGTTTGAGCTTATCGGCCATCGCCGCAAGTATCCCCTTGCTGTCCACAACGGCTGTCCCCGGGACGTATATCCCCGCCTCATAAGGTTGACAATGCGGCTCAATCTCCCTTATGGCCGCCGCGTCCAGCCGCTCCGCCCGCAATCCCCCGCCCGCCGCGTTTTCCATCAATCGGGAGATGACCGCCAGATCGGCCTCGCGCGTGGCGATTATCACCTTGCCGGACCTGCGCAGCCGCACGCCATGCTCCAACGCAAATTGCGTCATCATTTCTCCGCCGCGCGCGCACACTTTTGCCTTCAATGATCCGGGTGGATAGTAGATTCCCGAATGGATCACTCCGCTGTTGCGTCCGCTGGCGTGAAGGCCGGGGGCCGGTTCTTTCTCCACAATGGCAATGCTTGCCTTGTGGTGTTTTTTGCGGATGGAAATGGCGGTGGCCAGCCCGATGATTCCGGCCCCGGATATCACAAAATCGAACGTGCGGTCCACAGGATAGGCCCAACCTGTTGTTGCTGTGGTTTAGATGGTCATAATAACATCAAACCAAGGAGCGAACCTGCATGTTCGCCATCGTGGGTGTCATTTTGTCATCCACGCCGAGCGCGGCGCGGCCAAGCGAAGCGCGGGCCGGGATCAGGACTTTTGTAGCGCCAGTGTGCCGACGGCAATTGCCGCCAAGATGGCGGCGCTACAAAGAACCGTGGTCAGGCCGGGCTGTTGCCCAAAAGGGAAAACACACGAAACGAACGCTGTCCGGGGTGTTCTTCACCCCGGACTCTATGTTGATAAGAGTGTTAAACTCTTGACTTTGGGACATCGGGGTGAAGATACTCACTCACATGTCAAGCCTAATTGTTTGCCGCACGGAATGCTTTGGCAGAATCAAACTCCTCACCATTTTTAAACATCCCCCATATCGCCACCAACAGCTTTCTCATCACCGCC
>JACRLM010000087.1 GCA_016235255.1 Nitrospinota bacterium
CGGCGAGCCTCACAATCGTGTTGGAGATACCCGTCATACTACGCGCCGAACTGAAATCGAGACCAGAGCAAATCATGATAAACCTTCGTTCTCTCAACCTGTTACAATCAGTCATGTCGTTAGCGTTGGGACACTAGTGACAAAATGTTTAAAATCACTGGATGTATTTTATGAAATTAAGCCTCGGATTGTAACAAATATAAATGAACGGCGATAACACGGACCTTTTCGAGAGAGCCCTCGTCCGAAACCTTATGGAACGGCTGGGCCCCCCGGCGAAAGTGACCTTGACCGATAACCGGCGTTCACTCATCTCCGCGCGCCGCGTCAACGGTGAACTGGACCTTCGCGTATCCAGGTCTTTTGCGCTTGCCAACGAGGCTGTTATAGAAGCCCTCGTACGGTTTGTCACCGGAAAGGCCCGCCGCCTGCCAGCTTGCGTGAAGGAGTATATGGACAGGCGCCAATCCCCAAAGCACGTAGTGAAAAAAGCGCTTATCGGATTGAAAAGCAAAGGAATATGCCACGATCTCGCCATCGTGGCCGGGCGGGTGGATTCAAAATATTTTTCAGGGTCGCTAAATTGCCGCATTGCATGGGGAGAGCCTCCTTCAAGGTTGGCCCGCCGCGCCCGCTCAGGCTCGATCAAGCTGGGATCGTATGACAGGGACCTGGATTTGATACGCATACATCCTGCGTTGGACAGCGATATGGTCCCCGGTTATTTCATTGAAATGGTGGTCTATCACGAACTTCTGCATAAAAAACTGGGCTCAGGCATCGGGCCGGGGGGAAGGAGGACGCCCCATCACCCTGAATTCCGCAGGATGGAAAAACTTTTCGGGGAATATGACGCTGCGATGGAATGGGAGAAAAACAACATCTCCAAATTGCTTCGCGCCAGGCAAAGGATGGTGAAATGATGAAGGAGGGGAAGCGCGCCGGATTTGACATCGGCAAGGCCGTCGCAATTTTGCGGCGTGAGGTGAAAAGGTGGAAAACACCGATAGTCACCGAGTATTCGCAAAGCAGCCCCCATCCGGCTTTCCATGTGCTTATAAGCTGCCTTTTGTCGCTTCGGACGAAAGACGAGCAGACGGCGGCGGCCTCGCGCGGGTTGTTCGCCGTGGCGGACACGCCGGAGAAAATGCGGACGCTGCCGGTGGAGAAAATCGAGAAACTCATCTATCCAGTGGGATTTTACAGGGTGAAGGCGCGGACGATCATTGAAGTGTGCGGCGCGATTATGGAAAGATTCGGCGGCGAGGTTCCTTCGGAAATAGACGAACTGCTCACGTTGAAAGGAGTTGGGCGCAAGACGGCCAACTTGGTGGCGACGCTCGGTTTTAACAAGCCAGGCATATGCGTGGACACGCATGTGCATAGGATTTGCAACATATGGGGCTATGTGAAGACCAAAACGCCGGACAAGACGGAATTTGCGTTGCGCGAAAAATTGCCGGAACGATACTGGATTGAGTTTAACGACCTGCTGGTGACGTTCGGCCAGAACCTTTGCAAACCTGTGTCGCCGATATGCTCGCAATGCAAGCTGGACACGATGTGCCCGAAGATAGGAGTTGGGAAGAGGAGATGAGTATTGATTCAGGCTTGGATAACGTTTGACGCTATTTTTTTCGCCGGACCGTCAGTTTCTTGAATTCGTTTTTGGGCATGTCGATATCGCGAAGTATTTTGGAAAACAGTCCATGCCCTATGGTTTCGCCCCCATGAACCGGTATCACAGTGGCTCTTCCATTGGAATGTGCCAGAAAGACGTGGCTTCCTTTCTGCCTGATGATTTGATAGCCAAGACCGCAAAGAATCTTTATGACATCCGCGCCCTTGAGCGCCGGCATATCACTCATACCGCGATTCTTTGAACGCCTATAAGGTTAGTCTGGGGGAACTTTGTCTTGTTAGCATCAAGGTAAAGCGAAACCGCTTCTTTTGTCCTTTTTAGCAGGACATCCATTGATTTGGCTTGGGTGTGGCAACCGGGCAGCGATGGAACGTCGGCCACAAAATATCCATCCTCGTCCTGCTCGATGACAATCGTAAATTCCCGCTTTCTCATGATTTGCTCCGATAATGATCGGTATTTTATCATCGGGAGGAGAATTAGAAAGCGGTTTTTAACAAAAAAAGCCCCCGCTCCATGGCGGGGGCCGATGAATCGAAGAGTTAAACAAACAGCGATATGTTGGCGTCCGAAGCGTAATCCAGGTACATCGCGGCGCCGCCGACTTCCACACCGTCCACCAAATCTTCCTTTTTTATCCCCATCACGTCCATGGTCATCTGGCAGGCGATCATTTTGACCCCTGCCTTCATGCAAGTGTCTATGAACCACGGAATTGATTTTACGTTCGCCTTGCCCATCCAGCTGTTCATCATGGCGGTGGCCATCATGGTCATGCCGGGAAGGACGCCGATGATGTTTGGCACCGGCATCGGCGCGGCGGGATTGGCCAAGGGGGCCACTTTAAGGTTCTGGTATTTGTTCTTGTTGACAATGTCCAGGCCATAGAAAGTGAAGAAGATGCACGCCTCCATGTCCAGCGCCACGGCGGTGCTGGCGAGAATCAGCGGCGGATACGCCATGTCCAGCGTCCCTTTGGATGCGATAATCGCAATCCTCTTGGGCTTTTGATCAGCCATTGTAAAGCTCCCCCCTTTTTAAATTAAGCTCTCTTGATGAAAAACTGGTAAACACCGCCGGTCTCGGATGATCCGACTATGGGATTGCCAGTCCTTTTGGACCAGGCGGCCATGTCGTTCACCGATCCGGGGTCGGTGGCCAAAACTTCCAGAACCTGGCCAGACGATAAGCTGTTGATGGCCATTTTGGTGTGCAAAATAGGTTCCGGGCAGGAAAGCCCTTTGCAATCAATGCATTTGTCCGCGTTCATGCTGTTTTCCTTCTCTTGGCTTTATAATTTTTCCGGGCATAGCGCCCTACGTTTTTATTATCCGGCCGCCTCAGATCCCAGTAAAGCTAAAACTACCGGCTAACAATGGGATGGAACTATATACCTCACCCTTCAATGAGATAACCTTTTCCCGAAATGGATTCACACTTTATTGAATAAAGAGACGGAGGGAAAGTGTGACGGGTATCAGACTCCGGCGACGGGGGCTGACATCGGATTGGTAAGAATCTTGTGCTTGGTTCCGTAGCCAGATTCGTTGTTTACCACCTGCCGGGCAAGCATGCTTTTTTTATTGATGATGATCGGCCCCTGGAGGTTGGCGGTCATGTCATACGGGTCTTCCGGGATAGTGACTATCGCCTTTATCTCCAGTTCGTCCGGCCCGGCGGCTGACAGGCTTGCCACATCGTACTCGGAAAGGTTGACCGAGTAGCCGGGAACGAAAATATATGGATCTATTATTATGAAACCGAGTTCCGGCGAGTCCACCGCCTGCAGAAGGCGAAGCGGCGAGGAGTCCCCAAGGAAATCCAGTTCCACATACCTTTTCTGGTCGGGAAAGCCGATGATCCCGTCCGTGAAGGTTATGATGGAGGCTGGGTTTATCTCCACATCCCCCATGCGGGCCGATTTTATTTTCATTATTTTGTTTCCCCTTCACCAGCCGGCCTGGAAGGGAACATCCCAGCGAGTTTTTTCAGGTCCACCGCCTTTAGGAAAGCGGCCCGCTGGTTTTCCTCCTGTATCTTTGCGTAAACCTCTTCGCGGTGTATCGTCATGTCCGCCGGCGCTTCGATGCCAAGCCGGACCTGCCTTCCTTTTATGTCTATCACCGATATCTTGATGTTGTCCCCGATAGTGACGGACTCTCCCAGCTTTCTGGTCAACACCAGCATTTGAAACCCTCCATGGTTTACCGTCCTTTCCGGACACCGGCGATGAGCGGCCGGGCCGCGTCATCTCAGGAAGTCCAGCAAACTGGGCTGTACGATGGACGAAGACGATTTAAGCGTCGCCTGATAGGCCGTCTGCAGCATCGCCAGTTCGCTGGCGGCCTGCAGGAAATCGGCGTCTTCCACCTGTGATTTAAGCTTCGTGTTATCGTATTTCGATTGGTCCACCGCTTCCCTGGTGGATACCACCTGGTTCGCCCTGGCTCCAACCGTGCCCCTGACGGAGTTTGTATTTTCCATCGTGGAGTCCAAAAGACCCACTGCGCCCAGTATAGCCGACGTATCATTGGCTTTCAACGCCGCCGAGAACATTTGCAGCACAGGTATGATGTTCCTGCCCCCGCCGACGCCGAGCATGTCCGCGGTCTTGCCCGACCCTGTGTCTGTGGCGTAGGCCACGGTGAGCGGATTGGTGGAAGTTATTGAAAGCCTGTTGCCGGAGGCGGATATGGACGCGGTCAGGTTGATGCCCGCGCCGGCCGCGTTGATGGCGTTCAGGACGTCCTGGACGGTTGTGGCCCCGGCGAAAGACATAGTTGCCGAAGCGCCGCCGTTGAATAGTTTTATGTCGTCAAGCGGCAGGCCGGTCCCTCCGTACAGGCTTGAAAGCAGGGTTGTCCCGGTCACATTCGGATTCAAGTCGGTGCCGGTGAACACGCTTGTGTTGCGCGATCCTTCAATGCCCAGCGCCCGGGCCGTCCCGGCGCCGCCGTCGGTGATGCTCAAGGCCTGGATGGGATTGGCGTTGTTGTCCGTGAGGACCAGCGCCGAGCCGTCCGCCGACAGCGAGGCTGTGACGTTCAAACCTGTGGCGTTGATGGCGGCGAGCAGGCCGTTCACATCGGTTATGGGGCCTGCCGTGGTGTCCACCACCGCCGAGGCTCCGAGCCTGTTTGTTATGGTGAAAGTTCCGCCCGGGACGCCGGTCCCGCCGTTGAGGCTGGCCAGCGTTGTGGCCCCGGCCACGTTTGACATCGCGGGGCTCATGTCCGCGGTCAGGAATTCGGACGCCTTGACTGATATAGGAATCGTGGTTCCGACATTTATTTCCGCCCGCAGATCCTTTTGAGATCCCACATAGTTGCCGTTGGCGTCTATGGCCTGCTGGTCGGAGCGCTGTCCGGAGAATATGTACCTGTCGCCGACCCTCGTGTTTCCGTACTGGATCATCTGCTGGATCATGGCGTCGATGGTGGTGGCCGCGTTGATCCGGGTCTGGGCGTTGGCCACGCCGCCGGACTGCTGGAGCGCCAGTTCCTTCGCGCTTTTAAGCTGGTCGTGGGCGGAGCCTGTGATGGAATCCGCCGTGTTCAGGTAGGAGTCGGCGTTGTCCATCACGCGCAGATACTGGTCTGTCTTGCCTATGTTGGTGCGGAACTGGAGGACCTCCATCATCCCGATGGGATCGTCGCTGGGCCTGTTGATCCTTTTGCCCGAGGAAAGCTGCTCCTGAGCGGCCATCATTCCCGCGTTGTTGCGGAAGGCGTTGAACAGGGTGCTGTTGTACATCATCCTGTTTGTTATCCTGAACATCTTATTCCTCCCTTATCGTCCGGCGCGCCGCATTATCAGGCGCCCAGTCCAAGCAACGTCTGCAACAGTTCGTCACTCACGCTCACCAGCCTTGCGGCGGCCTGGTATGCGTGCTGAAACTTGACCAGGTTCATCATCTCCTCGTCCAAGGCCACGCCCCCCACCTGTTCGCGCCTCCTCTCTATCTCCGTGTTTATCCCCTCCTGCTGGGTGTATGAGGCGGAGGCGACCTTCGCCGAAACGCCCACAAGGCCCACCATGGAATTGTAGTAGTTGGCGAAAGTTGCGGTGCCGCTGGTGGCCAGCGAAGAGCGGTTCATGCTCATGGAATTTTGCGACTGGGCCAGCAAAAGCGCGTTGTCGCCGTCCCCCTGGCTTGTGGTCAGGCCGGCGGCGATCTTGTTTGTGTCCGATATTATGTTCTGGTGGACGGCCATGGCAAGCGATGCGTTGGCCGCGGGATTCACCGTGAATTTGTCGTTGGCGGCGGCGGCCCCGTTGAGCGCCACATTCATCCCCTGCCCAAGCAGCCATGCGCTCGTCTGCGGCCCGCCGGCGTACGCTTCGGTGGCCACCACGGTGTTCGTGGTCATGTCCCGGACGTTGTATGAGTTGGCGGCGGTGAATTCTATCTGGAACTTATGGACGTTAAGCTTGTCTGGCGCCACGATGGAGGCGGCCACGGTGGCCGCGCCGGTGTTGGCGCTGTTGGCGGTGGCCACGATGTTAAGCCCGGAGAAGAAGTCCTGGCCGGTGGTCCCGTCCAGGCCGTACCCGGCGGAGTGGACGTTGTTCAAGTCCCGGATCATTGTGGCGGCAAGCTGGTCGAGCTTGTCCATATATCCCTTGAACTCGGTGTCGCGCATGCCGATCCACGCGCCCATGTTCCCGTTGGAAAACTCGCTGGTGGTGTTGTACTGGACCCCGGAGGTGTCCCGCCACATGATGTCGGCAGCCTGGGGATCGTCGGGCCTGGTCCGCGATGAGAGCTGGAAAGCGGTCTGGCCGATCACAAGCGAGCGGCCGTTTGTCAGCATCACCGAAATCTGGTTTGTGCTCGCGTCTTCCACGGAGTTCACCTGGACATACTGGGACAGGTCGCGCACGAGAGCGTCGCGCTTGTCCCGAAAGTCGTTGGCGTTCACGCCGTTGGACTCCGATTCGTGGATGACCTGGTTGTATGTGGCTATTTCTCCGGTGATGCGGTTGATTTCGTCCAGCGACGAGGTGATTTTTGTGTTCAGGTCGGTCCTCAGGTTTTTCATGTCCTGGTTGAGCTTGTTGAAAACGCCCGACAGGTTCCTTCCCTGCGCCACCACGTCCGTGCGTTCGGTAAGCCCGCGCGGATTGAAGGCCAGGTCCTGCCAGCTTTTGAAGAAGCTGTCCAGCCGCCCGTTGAGCCCGTAAGTGCCGGACTCGTTGAATATCACTTCCATCCGCGAAAGGAAGTCCTGCTTCGAGTCCCAAAAACCGGCGTCCGACCGGCTCAAAGTCCTTTGCGATTCCAAAAACTGGTCGAACCGCCTGATTATGGCGGTGGCCCGCACGCCGGTGCCGATCATTCCAGGCGAACCGCCGGGCTTTATCGGGAACGCCGCTTCCAGCGTCACTTCCTGCTTCGTATAATTGGGGTTGTTCACGTTGGAGATGTTCTGCCCCGTCACCTCCAGCGAAAGCTGGTGGGTGATGAGGGCCATCTTGGCCGTGTTCATCGTTCCATATATAGACATGGCCGGCTCCTTTACAGGGTCCTGCTGACCACTTTACCGGGTTTCAAGGCGACCCGGACAGTGGAGCCCTTGTGATACGTGGATTCCGGCGCCAGCAATTCCTGCAGATTGGCCGCCGCGGCATAGTTGAGCTTCATCAGTTTTTCAATGAAACCACGGTTGAACTCGTTCTTCTCCGTCACGGAGTCCACCTTCTCTTTCAACCTGGTCTTCAATTCGACAATTTTTTCTTTCAGTCCCGCCCCGGCCACTTCCGCAAGCTTGCTCAAGGTTATTTGTTCGGGGGAAAGGCCCAGCCTTTTTGCAATCGCCTGGACCATTTTAATACGAGAGTCCTCGATCATTTTCAGACGCGACACAACCTCCATTTTCTTCTGTATGGCCGTGTCCAGCTTGTCCAGGGAATGGGCCTTAAGCGCCTCCAACTCGTCATGAAGAGCCGATTCCATCTCTGTGTACAGCTTTATGTTGCGCCGCACCAGATTGTCCAGGCTGTCCGTCAGTTCTTTCAGTTCCATTTCTTTGTTCCGGAGTTGTTAGCTCTCTCCGCCTCCCATGTATTATCGGATTTTGCCGTGTGTCCCATTACAACTATATATGTCTACATATTTCAATATGTTGCACATCACTCCGCGACCTTCCCTGTCTGCTTATACGCCTTGCCGGCCTGGGTCTTTACCGCTCCCGAGGTTGCATCAGCGCTTTTACCAAGTTTTGCCGCCATCTGTTCCGCCAACGCTGTGGACATCGGTCCGTTTTGCGAAAAAGCCATTTTCCTGGACAATTCCTCGTCCATCAGTCCGGTGAAAATTTCTTCTCCATGCCCTCCGTCTATCAGGCTGCTTTTACCTATTGTCGAACGCATGGACTTCAACATTTGCCCCAGAAATATAGACTCGAATTCCTTTGCCAAAACACCAAGCTTTTCCTTGTCGTTCATTGACTTTGAGCCGGATATGTTTCGCAACTGCTGCCCGCCGACTCCAGATTCCGGCTCCCGCATGAGCCGCCAATCCGCCGATCCAGAAAGTCCGGCCACTTTGCCGTCCATGTTCATGGTTCCTTTCTTGCCAATAGGTAATGCAGAATAGGCGCCAAAAAACCAACACTAGCCATTTCAGATGATCTCCAACTGCGCCTTCAGAGCGCCGGATGACTTAAGTGTTTGAAATATAGCGATTAAATCGCGTGGAGCCACGCCAAGGGAGTTTAGCGCCTTCACCATGTCGCCAATGCTCACTCCCGGTTCCATCACCATCACGCGGTCAGATTTGCCTCCGATCTCTTCCACTGTGAGCAAAGTTTTCGGTACACTGACAGACTCTCCCGCCGGCAATGCCCTCCCCTGTCCTGCGGCGGACTTGTCTTCCACCCGGATGGAAAGGTTGCCATGAGATATGGCGACTTTTGAAAGCCGGACGTTCTCGCCGACTACGATAGTTCCGGTCCGCTCGTCGAGGACCACTTTGGACTGGGTGTCTGTCTCTATGTCCAGCCCTTCAAGCTTGGCCACAAGCTCCACTTTTTTATCGGCGAAATCCTGCGGAATGGCCACGTCGATCGAACTGGAGTCCAGCGCCTTGGCCGAGTCCGGCCCGATGGCGGTGTTGATGGCGGTTACCGCCCTTTGCGTGGTGGTGAAATCGGGATAGTGCATGTTGAGGGTAAGCTTTGTGAGTTTGGAGAAATCGAATCCCACCTCTTTTTCCACCATGCCGCCGCCGGTGATTTTCGCGACGGTGGGATGGCTTTTAGCGTCGTTGACCCTGCGGATCTTGTCGCCATAACCGCCTCCGACGGAAACGGCGCCTTGTGCCACGGCATAAACCTCGCCGTTGGCCGCTTTAAGCGGCGTTAAAAGCAGCGTCCCCCCCTGCAGGCTCTTTGCGTCGCCGAGGGAAGATACTGTCACGTCTATTTTGGCTCCCTGTCTTGAGAAGGGAGGCAGGTCCGCGGTCACCATCACTGCGGCCACGTTCTCCACCCGCACGTCGCGCAGCATCCTCACGTCGGACACGCCAACGCGGCTGTCGGTGAGCTGGCGGACGTCCACGGTGGTGCCGAGGCGTTCGAGCATGGAGAGTAAAGTCTGTATGGTGAAAGGGCTCTTGTACGACTTGTCGCCGGAATTGCGCAGGCCGACCACAAGCCCATAGCCGATCAGCTGGTTCGGGCGCACCCCCTCTATGGAGGCGATGTCCTTGAGCCTGGCGGCGGATGCTGTCTGCGGGGACGCCAGGAGCCCCATCGCGGCCATGAGCGCCGCCACAACCATGGTGAACCTTGCCGCTGATTTCATGATTTTCTCCTTTAAGCCTTTAGAAGGGCCATACCTTGTTCAACATCTTGCCGATAAATCCAGGCCCCTTGCCTCCGTCCATCCCGCCGGCCCCCGTGTATGATATGTCCGCGTTGGCCATCTGCGAGGAAAGGATGGTGTTGTTGTACTTTATGTCGTCCGGGCGCACCATGCCGCGCACCATGATGTATTGCTCTTCGTTATTGATGGTCATGCGCCGCTGCCCTTCCACCACCATGTTGCCGTTGCCCAAAACCTCCGTGACCACGCAAGATACCGTGGCGGAGAACTGGTCGGACCTGGAGGTCCCCCCGGTTCCCCTGAACTTCTTGCCGCCGCCAAGCTTTATGGAAGTCGGCGTCACGGCCCCGGTGTCCAGGGTGATGGAGTTGTTCAGGTCTGTCTGGTCGGTGGTGTCGGACTTGTTGAGGGCAGTGGTCTTTTCGATCACGTGCACCGTGACTATGTCGCCGATCCTGCTGGCCTTGTTGTCCGAGAAAAGGATGTTCTTCTTGTTGGCGCCCGGCCATAGCGAGCCGTTTTTGTATGACTGCTTTTCCGGTTCGATGTCCACCGCGGGCCGCGCCGGCGGCGCGGACGCGCATGATGTGATAGTCCCCGTGGCCATCACACCCAGCGCAATGAGCGCAAGTGCCTTCCTTAAGTTGCCAAGCATCGCCCTGTCTCCCATTTTAGAATTCAACCGTCACCTCTCCGGGGCCGCTCACTTTAGCGTTCAGGCTTTTGCCGGAGTCCATGTTCACCACCTTGATCCAGTCACCCTTGTCCCCGTCCTGCTTTGCCTTGCCGGGGGTGGAGACCCTTATCGTTGCGTTGCCGGCCACTATGGTCACAGTCTCGCCGGCCGATATCATTTTCTTTTGCGATACATGGTCCAGCCGCAGTGGCGCGCCGGCCTTTAAGTTCCTTGCCGACTGCTTACCCACGATTTTCGCCGGGTCCGTCACAATTTTTTCAAACTCCGCCCCGATGGAAACCTTCTCGATGCGAAGGTCTTCCTCCTCGATGATGGCCCCGTGCTTCAGGTCCCGGGCCGCCACCACTGCGTTCATCGTCATGTCCACCCTGGCCGCCGCCGCGATCCGCATCACCGCCCTTCCATTTTTCAGGAAAGCGATGTTGGCGTGGATCTTTTCCCCTTTCCTGTTTTGGGATGGGATGGAAATGTCGTATGCGTCGAAGTCCTCGGGAGCCCGGACGTTTTCCGGAACAGTCACTTCCACATCCCCCACTTCGCGTCCGGCCCCGGAAAGTTTCGCCATCACTTTTTCCTTCACGGCTTCTTTGAGCCATGCGGCAAAATTTTCCCGGTCCACCGCCGGTTTTTCCAGCGCTTCGGGCATCTTGGCGGCCAGTAACACCGCCAAAGCCGCTAAGACCACGGTTTTTACAACCAACCGGCCGCTGTTCATGGGATATGACCTTTCATATTAACCAGTTAGCCTTATCGCTTCAGGTTATTCGCTGTCTGCAGCATCTCGTCCGAGGCGGTGACGGTCTTGGAATTGACCTCGTAACCGCGTTGGGACATAATCATCTGGGTCAGTTCCTCCACCACAGACACGTTGGACACTTCCACGTACCCCTGAAGGATCGTTCCAAACTCGTTCTGGCCCGCAAGCCCGGTTATGGGCGTTCCGGAACCTTCCGTCTCGGTGAACAAACTTTTCCCGTCCGAAGATAGCCCGGCGGGATTGACGAAGTTAGCAAGCTCGATCTGCCCTGCCTGTGTTGGGGTGGTGGAGCTTGGCTGGCTGGCGTTTATCACTCCCTGTTGGTCAATGGAGACCAGCGTGGTGTCCTGCGGGAGGGTCACTGGCGGATACAGAGGGTAGCCGTCGGAGTTGACGATCTGCCCTGTGGCGTCCACCTGGAAGTTGCCGGCCCGGGTGTAGCCTATCGTGCCGTCCGGTTTTTGTATCTGGAAGAATCCTTTGCCTTCAATTGCCAGATCCAATTCGTTCGCCGTGTTTTTCATGTCGCCCTGCGCGAATAGTTTTGTGACGGCCGATGGCTTCACGCCAAGACCCACCTGTATGCCGGTGGGCACCTGGTTGCCGGTGGAGGTCACAGTTCCCGGTGCGCGAAGGGTCTGGTAAAGCAGGTCCTGGAAGTCCGCCCGGCTTTTCTTGAAGCCGAGGGTGTTGACGTTGGCCAGGTTGTTGGCGATAACGTCAATGCTCATCTGCTGGGCCACCATCCCGGTGGCGCCTGTGTGCAATGATCTGATCATGGTCTGGCCTTCTCCCTTTTTGTGTTTTTCGTTTCTCTTGTGAACCATTGCGACACGGAGGCTTTTGGCGGCGGGAACACGGCGGTCATGGCCTTTCCCTTCCCTTCATGTCCAAAATGGCGTTGTGGCGTTCTCATTTCACGTTACCTTCCAACCTGCATCAGAAGCGTGCTTGTCATGTTGTCGCTTTCGGTGACAGCTTTCTGGTAAGTCTCCGCCAGCCGCTGGTTTTTGATAAGCTCGGTCATCTGGCCGATCATGTTCACGTTGGACTGTTCCATGCTCCCCTGCATCACTTTCGCCTCGCCGGCCGGGACCGCCGCCGAAGGGTCGGAAGCTTTGTAAAGTCCGCTCCCTTCCTTGGAGATCGAAACAGATTTCGGGAACGAGACCACTTTAAGTTTGCCCGCAAGCTTGCCGTAGGAGCCTTGTTCCATCGGCGTCCCGGATGTGTCTGCTTGGCCGGACTCGTTGCCAACCCATACGGAGCCGTCCTCGTCAATTGTCACAGTGCCGTCACGGACGGATATGGCCCGGTTCTGGTCGTCCAGGACTATGTGCCCGTCGCTGGTGACAAGCTCCCCGTTCTGGCCGATTTTAAAAGCTCCGTTGCGTGTGTACATTTCTCCCTGCGAAGTCATCACGGAGAAGAAACCCTCACCGTCAATTGCCACGTCCAGCGGGTTTTCAGTTGTTTTGACGACCCCCTGGGTGAAGTCGGTGTATTGATCCGCCACCATCACATAATCGGATTGGCTCGTTTGCGAGACAGCGGCGCCTTGCGGGGCGGCGTCCTTCGCGTTGGCCAGATAGCTTTCAAAAACAAGCTGATCCGACTTGAAACCGGGCGTGTTTATGTTCGCCAGGTTGTTGGCGATGGTGTCCAGCCTCTTCTGGGCGGCGATATGACCGCTGGCGGAAACATACATGTCCTTGTGCATACGCAAACCTTTCGTCAAATAAACCGACTACACGCATGTTAAGCAAGGACGATGCCAATGTGTTTTTGTTCAAAAAGTTGACGGCGTGAACTCGGCAATGCCAAAGAGAGCAAGCAAGGCGCCATGTGATAAAATAATCAAAAATAGCCGGAGAGCTTCATCTATGGCCGCAACCAGTGAAATCATCTTTCTTGTCGAAGACGCGCCGGAGGGGGGATACACGGCACGCGCCCTTGGCGAATCAATTTTCACCGAGGCGGACAATCTTGACGCTCTCCATGAAAATGTCCGCGACGCCGTAATTTGCCACTTTGACGAGGGGAAGGCCCCGCGCGTCATCCGGCTCCATTTTGTCAGGGAAGAAGTAATCACCATATGAAACTGCCGCGCTCTGTAAACGCGGCTCAAATCGTAACGGCCCTGCGCCGGATCGGATATGGAGTGACAAGGCAGACAGGCTCTCACATCCGGCTAACATTAAGTGAGCCTCCGGAACATCATGTGACCGTTCCCAATCACGATCCAATCCAGGCAGGAACGTTGTCTTCAATTATCGGGGACGTTGCCAAGAGGTTCAATATAACCAGGGAGGAAGCGGTAAGAAGGCTGTTTAAATAATCATTTTTGACCATGGACAACATGATAGAAATCTGCGACAGGTGCGGGGGGCGCATAGGGCCGGGGGATATCCGGTATCTTGTCCGCCTATCTGTGAACGTGGACGACGGCGGCGTGATATCCGGCCCGATCGGCGAGGACGAGATAGACGCGATAATCAGGGAACTTTCCAAGGCCGATCCGGAGGAGCTTGAAAGAGATGTGCACGAAGAACGGTCATACATCATTTGCCCCCGCTGCCGCCGGGAGTTCATGAAAGACCCGCTGGGGAAAAAGGGATTTGAGTGACGCATGACCCGGCATCATAAAAAGAAAACATATCGCGTTGCCATTATCGGTTGTGGGCGCATAGCAAGTCTCCTTGAGGAAGACCCTCTGCGTGAAAAACCGTGCACCCACGCCGGGGCGTTCCACGCCCATCCGAAAACAAAAATCGTGGCGGGATGCGACATAAAGCCTGAAAGGCTGAAAGCATTCGGTGAAAAATGGGAGGTGACGGCCCTTTACGGCGATTACCGCAAGATGCTGAAACGCGAACGGCCGGACATCGTGAGCGTTGCGGCGTGGACGGAGTTCCACTCCGAAATGGTGGTGGAAGCGGTGAAGGCCGGGGTGAAAGGGATTTATTGCGAGAAACCGGTGGCGGCGAACCTTTCGCAGGCCCGGCGGATGATCAAGGCGTGCGAGGAAAAGGGCGTCTCCATGGTGGTGGGGCATGAACGCAGGTGGGACAAGCGTCACCAGGTTGTGCGCGACGCAATACAATCGGGAGAGTATGGAGCGTTGAGATCCATCACCGGTTACACGCTATCCGGGGCATGGCCGAAACTTTCACGCAAGTTGTACGGCGGCGGCCCGATGTTCCACGACGGCACGCACCTCGTGGACCTGTTCCGGTTTTTCGGGGGTGATGTGAAAAGCGTCACGGCCGTGGAAGACAGGCCAAACGGGAAGGATAGCGTGGAGAACACTGTCGTGGGCATCATCAATTTTAAAAGCGGAGCTCGGGGGCTTGTGATCGGCGGAGGTGAACGAAAATATTTTCATTTCGAACTGGACGTGCAAATGGAACGGGCCAGGATGATAGTCGCCAACCACACTCTGGAAATGCACGTGGCAAAGCCGAGCAACAGCTTCACGGGATTCACGGAACTGGAAAAAACGAAATTCCCCGATTGCTCCGGCAGGATCAATCCATTCGTCGGCGGGGTGGAGGACCTTATCACGCAGATGGAAACAGGGGCCAAATCGCTATCCGGCGGGCGGGACGGGCTCAAGGCGCTGGAAATAATACTGGCTCTATACCGCTCCGCCGGCAGTGGCGGGGCGCTTGTGAAACTTCCCCTTCGCTGACCGGACGGAGTTTCGCGAATGCCCGAATACCTTTCCCGCAACATCGAAGCGCTGAAGAAACGTTTTCCCCTCGCCGCCATGGCCGCTTCACAGGCGGCAGGCGCGGTGGATCTGTTCGCGGCAAAAACCGGAGCTGTCACCGGGCGCATCGGCGGAATACTTCTGTCTAGCGCTTATGACCCGGTCCGGGAAGGCGCCATGTTCGCCGGGGCGCATGATATCGGTCCGGGGGGGCATGTGGCCCTGTACGGCCTTGGGCTTGGATATCACATAAAGCCATTGCTGGAGGCCGTCGGCCCGCAGGGGAGGATCGTGGCGGCGGAGGCGAATGGAAGCATTCTCAAGGCGGCGCTGGAGGTGATTGGCGATCCGGCGGTGATCTCGGACGAGCGCATCACATTTGTGGCCGCCACGTCGGAAAACGAGTTCCTGGCCGAATGGGCGCGGGCATTTGAGAAACTCGATCCGGCGCGCACAAGGGTGGCGATACACACCCCATCGTTCCAGTCCATCCCGCAATCGTTCACCAGGGTGAAGAACGCCGTGGAGATGATCCGGATGGAGCGGCGGTTCCCTTTGATAATGGGGAAGAAGGAAAAGGAAAATTTCAGGCGCAACCTTGGCAGGCTTGCCGGATCGCCCGGCGTGTCCGCGCTGGCGGGAATGTGCGAGGGGGGCGCGGTGATCGTTGTGGGAGCCGGGCCGTCGCTGGACCGGGATATCACGCAGGCCGCCTGCTGTAAAGGCCGGGCGGCGGTCTTCGCGGCGGACACCGCGTTGCCATCGTTGCTTGCGGCGGGAATCACGCCGGACCTTTTGTTCACCGCCGATCCGCAGGACGAGAGCATGCGGCACTTTATCGCCGCGGGCAGATATGACTTGCCGCTGGTTCTGACACCCACCGCCAACGCGGACCTTGTGGAAAAATGGCGGGGGCCGCTGTTTTTTGGATTCCAGAATCCAGACAAGTATCCAAAGCCCGCGGACGGCTGGGCCAGGCGGATGGGGGTGTTTTCATCCGGAGGTTCGGTCTCTTCGTTCGCGCTGGAGACGGCGTTGGCCGCAGGGGTGTCTGTGGCGGCCTTGGCTGGGATGGACTTCGGCTATCCCTGGGGACGCGCTTACGCCAACGGCAGCGCGCCCGCTCTGCTTGGGGCAAATGAAGCCGCTTTGCGGGGAAAAGTGGAGGTGAAAGATTATTGCGGAAGGCCGCTTTTAACATCGTTGAACATGTACTCGTACATCCGGGCCTTTGAAAACATCACCGTTGCGCCGGGCCGCACGGTGGTCACGTTCTCCAATGTCGGGGCGCGGCTTGGCGGGATTGAGGCGGTGGCGGCGCTTCCGGCCGGAATTTATACGCGCCGCGGTTTTATTGTTCCAACCCCTGGCGCCAATGGCTTTGACGGACAAATCAAGGCCGCGTTGGAGCAATGGCTTGATAACGCGTAGCCAAAGGTTTTGCGCCAAAGCTCCTTTACGATATACTTTGCCCATGAGGATTATTGCGCTACTGACCGCCGCGCTGGCGGCCATGTTCACTCCGGCGTTCGCGGAAAAGGGGGGGGTGATCTCCGTCCCGGCTGAGGCGAGCGTGGACGTGCCCGACGGCAACTATGCCCAGGCGCGGATGCGGTGTCTGGACGCGGCGATGAGATCGGCCGCCCGGATAGCGGTGGAGGCGGTGGTCCCCCCGGAGGAAGCGGCCAGGCACAAGGACGCCATAGAGAAGAAAGTGATAAGCCGAGGGCAGGATTTTGTGATGAGCTTCAAGATACTCGAAGAGAGCACGGACAATGCCGCGCGCAAAATATCGGTCCGCATCCAGGCGGCTGTCAGCTCCAAGGGGATATTGCGCGTCCTGGGCATCGGCGTAGCTTCGGCCGCGAAAAAGCCGGAAGCGCCGTCGCTGCTTGTGATCGTGGAGGAGAAGAACGCGGCGTATGTTGTTGGGGGCAATTTCCTGGCATTAAACTCCGAGGCGGAGGAAGTGTTGGCGGCGAACCTGCGGCGCAAGGGATTCACGGTGTTTTCCAGGAAAAATGTGCGCGAAGCGGGAATGGACAACGTGACCCTGGCCGCCATGCGAGGCGAGCCTGAAAGCGTGAAGGCGATTTCCGGACATTTCCACACAGGAACGTTTGTGTTCGGATCCACCGAGACCGCCGTCAAGCCTGCGGCCAATGGAGAGATCGCCAGCGTTTCGGCCAGGCTGTCGGTGAGCGGGGCCTTGAATGGAAAGGAGCCGTTCACGATAGCGAAAAGCGGCGCGGGAGTTTATGATGACGCCAATGAGGGGATCAGGGCGATGATCGGCTCGATCATGGAAACGGCGGCAAAGGATATCGAGGCCGCATTAGCGCCGCAACCGTCGGTGAAAGCAGCCCCCGCTCCCGCCGATGCCGCTCCCAAGGTGGCGCCATGAGGGAATTTTGGGCCAGGCCTGTGGTCCGCGCCATTGCGGTGGCGCTGGGGGTTTTGGTCTTCGCCATCTTTATATACGCCGCGCGCGCCGCGCTTTTTCCTTTCATAGTGGCCTTCGCCATCGCCTATGTGCTCGACCCGCTGGTGGACAGGATGGAAAAAGCGGGCATGAGCAGGATTTTTGCGATTGTGGCCATCCTGATCGCTTTGCTCGCATCAGTCACCACCGTGGCGGCGCTTGTGGCCCCGATGATCGGGGCGCAGGTGGAGGCCATGGCCGCCAATGTGCCGCGCTATGTGGAGACAGTGAAAGGGCTCATCGTCCCATGGCTCGAATCGTTGACGGACGTGGACAAGGCAAGGATGGACCAGGCTGTACGGGAAGGGATGATGGCGTTGGGCGACCTGCCGGTAAAGGCGGTAAAGGCCGTGTCGTCCGCCGTGTGGGCCGGGCTGTCAAACGTGATGGACGTGGCGCTGGCGCTGTTCAACCTTGTGATCATCCCGGTGGCGGCGTTTTACCTGCTCAAGGACTTTAACGACATAACAGAAAAGCTGGGCCAGCGCGTTCCCCCCGCCCGCAGGGAGGCTTTGTTCGGCTTTATGGGGAAGATAGACATGGCCCTTTCCGGCTTCGTCAAAGGGCAGCTTACCGTGGCCTCCATAATGGCGGTGGTCTATTCAACCGGCCTTTTTCTCATCGGCGCGCCGATGGGCATCGCCATCGGCCTTGCCGCGGGCGCGGCGAACATAGTCCCATACCTCCCCATCGCGGTGGGATTCATCCCGGCGCTTGCGCTTACCTATCTGCAATACCCCGGATTTGAGCGGGTGCTGATGGTGGTGGCTCTTTTCGCGGCGGGGCTGGCGCTCGAAGGGATGGTGATAACGCCAAGGACACTGGAAAAATCGGTGGGGCTGCATCCTGTGGCGGTGATGGCCTCTCTCTTTATCGGCGCGGCCTTTTTCGGCTTCATCGGAATATTGCTGGCGGTTCCGGCGGCGGCGGTGATCAAGGTGGCGCTTATGGAGCTGGACGATGCGTACCTGAAATCCGAATTCTTCACGGGGAACGGCGGGGAAGGGAAGTAAACCACCGGCAGGGGCGCGAGGGATCAGCGGCCTGCGGCCTTGTGGAATGTCACCTCGTTATCCCGCGCGTTTATCTCGAACACAAAGCGTGAAAGAAAGTTCATCCCGATAATGGCGCTGACATGCCCACGCCCCGGGAAATCCATCACCGCAGCCTCCAGCCGCATGGCATGGGCCCCGCCCACATTAACATCGTCGAGAAATACAACCGGCGCCTCCACGATTCCTTTAGAGGTCCGCAGCCGGGTCTTGCCCGCTTTCCGGATATCGGCCCCTAGGGCGGCCGCCAGCTTGCTTGTGATGATTATGGTCTCCGATCCGGTGTCCAGTATGGCGTTCCGTTTCACAAGGCCGTTGAACATGGCCTCCACCGCCATGCTCCCCGGGGGATTGAAATGGACCGAAACGGGATTTGGCATCGGCGCGGCGAAGGGCTCGGTCCAGTCCTTATCTTCGCGGACGGTCACAAGTTTCATCGGCGAGGCGGTGTTCCTGCGATCTTTGGGAACGTCCTCGAGCCTGCCGGATATCCGCACCGAACCATCCACATCGGTCCAACGGTATGCAAGCCCCTCATGCCGCAAGTCCGCCGAAAGGACCAGCGCGGCGAGCAGGATGACCGTCTGCGGAATCAATCCGCCACCACGAACGATTCGGTAAAACCCTGGCCTTTAAGGGACGCCAGCGCCGCCTTTGCCTTGTCCATATCGTCAAAAGGCCCGGCCTGCACCCTCAAAAGTTTCAGCCCCGACGGCGGCGTGTATGGCACAAGCCGCGTCCCGCCTGCTTTCGCCCTGGCCACCCTGTCCTTCACAAGCTCCGCGTTAGAAGCAACCGAGAAGGCGCCCACCTGGACATAGAACGTGCCGTGCTTGAAATCGGGCACGGGGCCGGAGGGGATTGGGGCGCCCCCATCGGCGGGACGCCCTTCGGCCAGGGCCACAAGTTTCACCTTCGCGGTGCCCGGCCCCGCCACTCCCAGCTTTTGCGCGGCGCCATATGAAAGGTCTATGATCCGTGTCGGCACGAACGGGCCGCGGTCGTTTATCCGCACGGCGAGTTTCTGGCCGTTGTCCAGCCGTGTCACCTCCACCATCGTTCCCATGGGCAGGGTCTTGTGCGCGGCGGAAATCCCGTACATGTCGTATCGCTCGCCGTTGGCGGTGGCTTTGCCGTGGAAATCCTTACCATACCACGATGCGATCCCGGTCTCCTCGAAACCATATGAGTCCGCCAGCGGGTAATATGTCACTCCGGCGATGGTGTATGGCCGGACGTTCTTAAGCTGCCCGGCGGCGGGAGGGCGGGTTGGCTGGGTCACCCCCACCGGTTTTTTGATGGCTTCCCGCGTGGCGCAGGAGGAGCCGATGAAGACGAAGCAGAGCGCCATCACCCAAAGGGGGGCGAAGGTATTTTTGTTTATTGAACTTCTTTTACGTATCATGTCGGATATGATTTTCTCAAAACTTTGGCGATGACACAAAAAAAAATATGGAGCCCGCTCCCGGAGGCGGGGCGCGACTGCCACAGGATGCTAATCAAGGTAGATCCAGGGGACATAGCATACCTTGTGGAGGTGTTCGAAAGCCACGAATCTTTGGGAATCCCGCGGACGATAGACCAGGCGGAAGGAATCGTGGAAATCCTGGCCTCCCCCGATTACGTGGAGGAGGCCCGGGCGCTTCTGGAGGCTTTAAAAGAAGAGATGCGGGTGGACGTTATCCGCATGTGAGCGTCGCCGTTCACCCAAGCCAGGCGTCTTCCTCGTCGGTCTCCGCTTCGATCCATTTGACCAGCCCTTTGCCGTTGCACAGGTAGCACGGCTTCAAATCACGCTCCGTGTCATCCTGTGCGGCGGATTCTTTGTCATACCCCTCCCCTTCGCAGGCGGGGCATGTTTCAAGCTGTGTCTTCATGGTCACACGGTCTTTCGTTCACCCGATCCCCTGGACTCAAATTCGCGGCGGCGTTCCTCGTGCCCCTTGCGCCCCATCATCGCGTATGCGTAGTTCTTGCCGAACTCCACGCCGGGCTGGTCGAAAGCGTTTATGCGGTACAACCCGCCGGCGAAAGCGGTGGCCACTTCCAGCATGTACAGCAACTGGCCAAGGGAATCCGGGCTTGTGTCCGGCAGTTTTATTGTGATGTTGGGCCTTCCGTTGGCCGTCAGCGCATACTCCGTCCCCCGTTTTTCCACGTTCAAAAGTTCATTGAGCGAACTGCCGCCAAGATACGAAAGGTCGTCCACATCCGGATATTCGGCCGGGATCGCCACCGTATTTTCAAACCTGCCCACCTCAAGGAAACACACCACCTTGTCAAAAGGCCCTTCCACATACAATTGCACCTGCGAGTGCTGGTCCGTGGCTCCCAGCGCCTTTATCGGTGTCTGCCCCACGTGGACCGGGCGGCCGTCCACGTCCGTTTTCTTGCCCAGCGATTCGGCCCACAACTGGCGGAACCAGTCCGCCACGTAGTAAAGCTTGCTCGAATACGGCATCATCACGGTCATCTTCTTGGCCTTCGATGTGTCCAGCAGATAATGGACCGCCGCGAAAAGATACGCCGGGTTTTTCATTATGGAGGCCTCCCGGCAACGCAGGTCCATCCGCGCGGCGCCTTTGAGCAGCTTTACGATATCAATCCCTGCGCAGGCCGCCGGCAACAGCGAAACAGGGGTGAGCACAGTGAACCTGCCCCCCACGCCGTCCGGCACCAGAAAACTCTTCAGCTTGTTATCATCGGCGATTTTGCGGAGAATTCCGGACTTCGCGTCCGTGGTGATGACAATGTGCTTGCGCCAGTCTTTCTTGCCGAACTTTTTTTTCAGCAAGTTCAGGGCGATCATGAACTGCGACATCGTCTCGGCGGTGGAGCCGCTTTTTGAAATGACATTGAACACCGTCTCGCCAAGTTTCAACGTGGACAGAAGATCGGAGAACTGGTCGGGATCAATGTTGTCCACCACGAATATTTTCATGCCGCCGCGCTTCTTGGCCGAAATGGAATTGTGAAACGAATGGCGCAGGGCGGAGACAAGGGCGGTCGTACCCAAAGCGGACCCGCCAATGCCCAGCACCACCATCGTGTCAAAATCCTTGCGGAGCCTGGCGGCGGCCTTCACGATCTCCTTCGCTCCTGCGGTCTTTCCGGGAAGGTCGTAAAACGGCAACTTACCGTCCCTTCGTTTGATGGCCAATTCCGCGTGTACCCGGCCTCCCGCCGTCTCCAGCGCCCGGATGTTCTCAACAGAAATCCCGTTTTCACCGCCTATTGCGGCGGTCAATGCATTGGTGTAATCAAGAACAATGTCCATAATGAACACTCCCCTTTCCGGTTCAATCATGAGGGGGGAGGATGAATTCGTTCTTTTCTTTTGGGAAAAAGAAAAGAACCAAAAGAAAACCGTGTGCGCCGTCTTGTGGGGGATTGCATCCCCCCAAGCGGCGCAAATGAGTTTCTTTTTGCTTCTTTTTCTTTCCAAAGAAAAAGAAGAACTCCTCTCCCACCCTCTACGTTAAACCGGAGCGCAGTTTATTTTTGTACCGTTCCCTTCCGGATATCCACACACGGTGGACGACCCGGCCCTCGTTGATTATATCCCTGAAAACCGATCTTCCGCGCATATGATTTATGGAGACCGCCACCGCGTCGAAGGGGGCGCCGGCGCGCAAAGTTCCATGGCCATACGGCAGGCCCAGCGCAGCGGCTCCGCCGGAGGTGGCGATACGGAAGATTGCTGCGTCATCGAGCGAAGGGAAAAGCGCTGAGAGGCTCCTGGCTTCGGCCGCCATGTCCAGGTCGGTGTTGGAGGCCAGGCTGTCCGTTCCCAGTCCAACGGTAATCCCTTTTCCCAGCAATTCAAGCAGGGGATGTTCCATGGTGCGTTCGAACCATTTGTTGGAATCAGGGCAAATGACAACCTTCGCTCCAGCCTTGGCGGCGCGGGAGATGTCCCCCCGTTCCGGGTAATTGAAATGGATCAGCAACGCCGATTTTAGCGCCCCATACTTTTCGATGGCGGCGCATGGCGACGATTTGGGATGGGAGCCGGGGGCGAACGTTCCAAATCGTTTAAGCATGGACATGAACGGCCCCGTCCCGCTTTTCGCGAAAAGGTTTTCGTCGGCGGTCTCCGAAAGGTGGATGGCCAACGGTTTTTTCCTCATGGCGGCGTATTCGGCGGCGCCCCGGATAAGCGGGCCGGAGGTGGAGTATATGGCGTGGGGTGAAACGCCATGGGTCACAAGCTCCGATCCGGGGGTGCGTTCCACGCTGTCCACAAGCTCCCGAAGCAGCACGCCCGCCTTGTCCGGCTGGTATCCCAGTGTTTCGTGGAAGATGACGGCGCGGATTCCCGCACGTTGGGCAAACGGCGTCACCGCCCCGGAGGAGGCCACATCACCGACGCAGGTTGTCCCGGTGGCGATAAGCCTTTCGATCCCCTTTTTGATTCCCGCCCCGACGGTCCGTTGTGAAGCCTGCGACCGCTTTTTCACCAAAGCCTTTATCCATCCGGTGAAGCCGGCTTCCGGGCTTAGTTTGCCCTTCAGGAAAGAAAGCTCCAGATGGCAGTGGGCGTTGATGAAACCGGGGTGGAGGACCTGGCCGGCGAGCGCGATCTTCTTGTCCACCCGGCGCCGGGACGCCGACTCCGCCGGGAGAATCTCGATTACTTTCCCCTCGTGCACGATGAGCGAAGCGTTTTCCAGAATGGTGTTTTCGTCTATCACCACGGTCTTCGCCGTGAACTTGACGACGGGGTCCAGGTGGTGGAAGAGGCTTATCATCCAGCGGCCGTCAGCTTTTTATCCATTCGCGCCAGTTTTCCGGGAGGTCCCCCCGTTTTTTATAGCGCAACATGGCGTCCTTGCAGCCGCACTCCCTGGGCATGCCCGCCGCCGCCGTCAGCGCGGAAATGGCCATGGCGGGCAAGGCGCGCATCGCCGTCTGGACAGTCTGTTTTTCCTCCGGCGTCTGCATACCCTCGAAAAGCTCCCCTTTGACGTAGTCGCGGCGGCATATGCCTTCAGCGTAGTTTGTCAGGTAGCACACCGACGCGTAGCACATCTCAAGCTCCCTTGCCAGGAACAGCTCCGGGACCAGCGTCATGCCCACAAGGTCGGCCCCGTATGAATGGAAGAGGCGGATTTCCGCCGCCGTCTCAAGCCTGGGCCCTTCTGTGCAGATATAAACCGCCTCGTGATAATTCTTTGCGCCGGATAATTGAAGCGAATAAAGAAGCGCGTGACGCAGGTCCGGGCAGAATGGATCGCTCATGCGGATGAAACCCGCGCCGCCGCCGGTGAAAAAAGTGGAGGGGCGAGATTTCGTCTGGTCTATCACGTCATGAGGCACGGCGAAGGCGCCCACTTCGAACGAAGGATTGATTATCCCCGGGCCAGACCATGATATTATCCGCTCCACCCCCAGCTCCTTGAGCGCCCAGATGTTGGCCCGGTAGTTGACGAAAGGAGCGGCCACATTGTATCCCCCCTCGCCGTGGCGGGACATGAAGCAGAACTCCATGCCGTTCACGCGAATTTTGAAGACCGGCGAATGGGCGCCAAAGGGTGTGGCGACGGGAGCCACGGGAACGGGAGCGCTCAGCAGGCCATTTCCGATAAGGTCATAGGCGCCGCTGCCGCCGATGACGGCCAGTGTTGTCATCCGGTCACCAGTCCTTTCCCTGTCTTGGAGTTTCCTTCATCATCCTGTTGCGGATTTTGTTGCGAAGGTTTTTTTCGTCAGCCGCCACTGCGGATAGCACCTGGCTGGCCTGCTCCCCGGTCATGCCTTCCGCGCCATCTTTGCCATCCTTTTCATCGCCGTTTCCCTGGTCTTTTTTGCCTTTGTCTTTTTCTTCCGGGTGTCCGGAATCGCCGCTTTTCCCGTCCTGCTGGTCCTTGGCCTGTTCCTGTGGCCGCTGTTGCTGACCGCTCTGGTTGTCCTTTTTTTCGCTGTCGTCTTTCGCGCTATTATCCTTGTCGTCCTGGTCCTTTGGCGATTGGTTCATGTTCGCCTTTTTTCTCGCTTCGTCCAGCTTTGCCAAGGCCAGTTCCAGCCCCTTTTTCACATTTCCGTCCGCCGGATCGGCCAGGATGGCGGACTTGAATCCCGCCACCGATTTTTCCAGAAGGCCCACCGCCATGTCCGCCCGCCCGGTCTGCAAGGCATGATCGCCCGCCTTGTAAAACGCGGCCCCCTGGCCGGCGACGGCGCTTTTTTTGAGGGCGGGATCCTTTGATTCGGCCGCCCGCTCGAAGGACTTGGCGGATTCGCCGTAATTCCCAAGCTTGTAGAACGCCTCCCCCAAGTTGAAATCTATCTCCCTGGACCGAGGGTCAAGGGTTCCGGCAAGCTTGTAGCTTTCCAGCGCCTCTTTATATTCCCCCTTCGCGTAAAGATCGTTCCCTTTGCGGTTGGCGAAATAGGCCGGATCGCCGAATCCGTACGAAAGAACCGCGGCGGCGATGGCCAAGGCCGGCCTTTTCATGGACTGAATGTCTTTCCGCCAAGCATTTTCATCACCAATCCTTCGCGCAGGCCGTAGTCCGATACAATGATATGGTCCGCCCCCGCCGCCTGCATCGTGGCCAGCAGGATGGCGAATCCCGGGACGATAAGGTCCTCCCGTCCGTTTTTCAGAGATGGAATCCGGGAGCGCTCCTCAAGGGTCATGGAACATATCTTGTTTCTGAGCGATTCTACGGCGTCCGCCGTCAATTTGTATCCGTTTATGCGGACAGGATCGTATTCCACCATGTTCATGTCCATTGCGGCGATGGAGGTTATGGTCCCGGCTGTTCCCACCAGCGTCACATCACGCACCGGAAGGTTGTTGAACACCATGTCCACGGTGGTCTCCACTTCGTCCACAAGGCGGCAGTATTCAGCGTCTTCCACCGGATGTTTTGTGATGTATGTCTCCGCCAGGCGCACGACTCCAAGGTTGGTCCCGTATGATGCGGCGGCCCGGCCCTCCTCCGCCAGGATGTATTCCGTGCTTCCGCCCCCCACGTCGAAAAGGATGAACCTCCCGTCCTCTTTTCCGACAGCCAGCGCGGCTCCGGTGAGCGCCAGATGCGCCTCCTCCTCCCAAGGGATCACCGTGAGGGACACCCCGGCGGTCTTTTGCAAAAGCGCGTCAAGCTCCGCCGTGTTGGATGCGTCCCGGGCAGCCGACGTGGCCGCTATGGTCAATTCAAAAGGGCGGAACCGCTCCGCTTCGCGCAACAGTCCGGCCACCCCGTCCACGGTCCTTTTAATCGCTTTGGGATCGAGTTTACCCGTGACGTGCAGCCTCTCGCCAAGCCGCGTGATCACCTGCCCGGAATAAACCTGCGAAAAGCCGTTTCCGGCGCGCTCGGCCACCAGCATGCGCACGGTGTTCGTGCCCAGGTCCACTGCGGCGGCGCGGGTCATTTTCTTTCCGTTTCAAACAATATGGCGTCCTGCTCCAGGAGCCCTAAAAACTTTTCCACCGCGTCGGGATCGAAATGGGAGCCGCTTCCGAGGCGGAGCTGTTCAATTGCGTCGGCCATCCGCATTTTGGGCCTGTATGGGCGGGTGGACAACATGGCGTCAAAGGCGTCGGCCACCGTTATGATCCGCGCCCCCAGGGGGATGGCGGAGCCGGATATGCCCACAGGGTATCCGCCGCCGGAGAACTTTTCATGATGGTGCAGCGCTATGCGCACGATGTCCTGGAAGTCCTCCACGTTCGAGAGGATGGCCGCGGTCATCGTTGGGTGCGACTGCATGGCGGCCCGTTCCTCGTCCGTATAAATGCCGGGTTTTAGCAACACACGGTCCGGTATGCCTATTTTGCCGATGTCATGGAGCATCCCGGCCAGATATATGTTTTCAGCCTCCGCGTCACCCAATCCCATCTCGCGCGCCACAGCCTTTGCGTTGTCCGCCACGCGCCAGGAATGACCCTCGGTGTATTTGTCCTTTGCCTCCACGGCGGAGACGAGCGCCATGACGGTCTCGTAAAAGAATTTTCTGAGCCGCTGGTTTTTCTCCTCCAGCTGCGCCGTGCGTTCCCGGACTTTCTCCTCCAGGTTTTTCGTGTACTCGATCTTTTCGCGCAAAAGCCTGGTGCGTTCCACGGCGTTGGCGGCGCTCAGGGTGAGCCTGTCGAATTCCATGGGCTTGAACTGGAAATCGAACGCGCCGTGCCGGAGGGCCTGGATGGCCACGTCCACGTCGGCGAACGCCGTGAGCAGTATTATTGAAAGGTTGGGGTCGATGGCCCTTATGTGGGGTATCATGTCCACCCCGCTCATCACCGGCATCTTCACGTCGGTGACCACGGCGTCAAAAACGGACTCCTTCACTTTTTCAACGGCGTCTGCCCCGTCCACTGCGGTGACGCATTCGTAGCCCATCTTTCCGAAACGGCGCTCGAGCACCTTGCGGACGCTCTCCTCGTCGTCAACGAGGAGAAGTTTACCAAAACCTGTTTTTTCCATGGATGAATTATAGCAAAACGCCTATCCCGGCGCTCAATTTGTGGGAAAGCCCCTAAATTAAGATAAAATCCCCTTGTTGATTATATCCGAAAATCCTTTTACGGAGATTTTTCCATGGCGTCCCTTCACGAGATAATCGCTTTCACCGATTCCTACCTGGACACTGGCTCCATAAAGGACTATTGCCCGCAGGGGCTGCAGGCGGAGGGGAGAGGGGAAGTGGGGAAGATCGTTTCAGGCGTGTCGGCCTGCGCCGCTCTTTTTGGCGAGGCGGTGAAACGAAAGGCGGACGCCGTGCTGGTCCACCACGGCATGTTCTGGGATTCGGAACCGAGGGTTTTGAAAGGAAGCCTTAAGGAACGGGTGAAACTGCTGCTGGAAAACGATCTTTCGCTCATCGCATACCACCTGCCGCTGGACAGGCACCCAGTGTCCGGCAATAATATCCAGTTGGTCAAAAGGCTGGGGCTTGTGGACGCGGAGCCTTTCGGCGACTATCACGGCAAGAGCATCGGCTACGCCGCGAAAACGGCCGCGCCGGTGAAAATAGCGGCGTTCATGGAGACAGTTAAGGAGAAGATCAATCCCGCGGCCCGGTTCCACGCCTTCGGCCCGGGTGAAATAAAATCAGTGGCCATATGCTCCGGCGCGGCCCCGGAGCTTGTGCGTGAGGCGATAGAGCGCAGGGCGGACATGTTCATCACCGGCGAGGAGCCGGAATGGATATACCATCTGGCCCGGGAGGAGAAGATACATTATGTTGCCGCCGGGCATCACGCCACCGAACGGTTCGGCGTGATGGCGTTAGGCGAGGTGATATCGGAGAAGTTCGGCGTGCCGGTGGAGTTCGTGGACATTCCCAATCCGATCTAACCAAATGACGGGGTGGCGATCGTCCCGTTGATTTTCACTATTGTGGCGCCGTCCGGCCCTTTCGGGAAGAATGACAGCAACGGCGAAAGCTTCTCCCCAAGCTGGCCTGTCAGGCGGATGTGCGCCTTCAAGGCAAGCCGGGAAAACCGGGGATCGGGCGCGGGGATGATTTCACCCTCCACCGAAAAGTCGAACATCGGCCCCTTGAACTCGCACCGGTTGAAAACGGCCTTGCCGGACTTGAGGACTATGTCCACAATACCGGAATCTATCGGTGTTTCGCCCAATGGGCCGACAAGCACCTTTGACAACATCAGCGACCCGGACGAAAGGGTCGCCTTGAAGCTTCCGTCACCTTTAATAAGCCCGGCGGCGGGGAGCGATATCTCACCGTATCCGTCCACTCGGCCGCGCACCTTGCCCCACCCCTCCTCTTTCCATATGGACATAAGCGCCGGATTCACGCCATCGAGCTCAAGGGTGAGTTTTGAGCCATCCTTGCCGAATCCGGAGCCGGCAAAATAAATCCAGCCGTCCAGAGTGGACGCCGAAATGGAGATGCCTTTTTTCAACATCAGCGCCGAGAGTATGGATGGCCGGGCGGTGACGCTTCTGGCGGAGAGTATCTCCACGTTACGCCCCGGATCGGGGAGCGATATTGCCGCATCGTAAAGTTTGACGCCGGGGGGGAAAGATAACGACGCGTCTTTCGCTTTTATAATCACCGGAGCTCCGGTGGAAACTTTTTCGACGACGGACATCAGGATGTCCGACGGGAACCGGACATAGAAAAACACCGCGAACGCCGCGATAAAGAAAAATATGTAGCCCGAATAGCGCGAAAGCTCCGGCATGTCCGAAAGCCGAGATTTCACCTTTTCCAGCGCCGGGCGCAGCCATGCCGGGACTTTAATTTGCGGGGCTTTCAATTTTGACATCACCGCTTTCATTGCGCAGCCTCATATCCCGCGATTGTTATGGAGACGTCCAGAAGCGACGGATCCTTGAATTGGGGTTTTATGGAGACCCGTTTCACCCGGAGAGACGCATCGGAATTGCGCACTCCTTCGGCGAACCGCACCAGCCGCGCCAGCGTGATCTTCTGCATGTTCACGTCCAGAAGCGTTTCTTTGATGTTCCCGGCGGTCTGCGGCTGCTGGGGTGTTATCCCGGTGATGTTTTCCCGCGCCCCGGTCATCTGCGCCAGCCCCTCTATTTCCCCCACCAGCGAAAGTCCCTGCGGGCGGCGGCGCACGTCCGCCTCCAGTTTATTAAGACCGGCGCGCAACGACTCCATCCTTCCGGAAAGCGCCGAAGCTTCGGCCAGCTCTTCGGCCTTGGTCTCTATCTTATTTTTCATGGTGGCCCGCCGCGCCGCAAGTGGCTCATAAACGCCCACCCATAGGATGGTGAGGGCGATGAACGCCGCCGCCGCCATCACCATGTTGCGCTCCCTGGGCTCCATGTTCCGGATGTTATTCATCGAAATCATATTTTCAGTTGGCCTCCAGCGAAATCTTGAAGTCCACCGATTGGCCTGTGGCAGAGGCCTTCACCCCTTCCACCGCCGCTTTTTTCACCCATCCAAGTTTCTCCAGCCGCTTTTTGTATAGCTCCACCTTGTCGAAAGACTCGGTCCTGCCGGTGATAGAAACTTTGCCCCACTCGTATGTCAGTTCGTCCGTGTCCAGCCGGGTGTTCTCCGGGACGGAGGATGTTATTTCCCCAAGCCTGTCGAGGAACGGATCTTTTTCCGCAAGCGCCGGGCCAAGGGCGCCCGCCCTGTTCTCCATGTCCTTCAGGCTGCTTTTCATCTGCTGGATTTCGGATACGATGTTGGTCACCTCCGGCATCGCGCGCTTGAACTCCGCCCGCAGCGCGGTCTTCAATCCATCGTACTTGCGTCCAAGCCTGATCTCCCCGGATATGTACGATATGGCCCCGGCCGCCAATAGAATCGCCAGCAATACACCGGTGACGGCGATTTGCCTCCTGTCGCCTGTGAACCGTTTCTTTTTTGCGAACTGGCCTGTGCGAAGGTTCATGACCGTCTTTTCCCGGCTGTCCATGGACTCGCAAACCGCCACCGCCGCCCCAAGCGCCGCCGCGAAAACCGGGGCCTTTTCTTGCGGCGTCATCGGGATGGATGAATCCACTCTCTCCACCACAAAGCCAAGCTCCTCCTCCAGCGCCCACCCGACGGCCTGCGCGTTTCCGATCTCTCCGCAAATGATCACATTTTTTACGGGGGTGAAACTTTCGTCGTCACGGGCGGCGGCGATTTGCGCCATTTTTATTTCTCTTGAAACGTCATTTGCGAATTTTTTTAGCGGCTTGTCCCAATTGGCCTTCAAGCTCTCAAGTTTCCCGCCCGTCCCGGTTTTCAGCGCCTTGTCGTGGCTCAAAATGGTTTCCACATCAACAGGCGCGGTGTGGAACAAGGCGGCGGCGCCGTTTTTCAATATCACTATGCTTGCGTTCTTATTGTCAAATTCCAGCGCAAGAGCCCACGTGGCGGCGGGATTGGCAACGGATTGCGAGATGGCGGCCTGGGATGGAATTATCCAGTCCGGGTCCGCTCCGGAAATTTTCAGCGTCTCGATGAACGCGGCCATGTCGCTTTTAAGGGCAAGCGCGCCTAAAACGCGGGTGATCCCGGAGTTCACCTCGACAGGCGACCACGCGCACACAAAATCGTCCGCATCGAAAGGTGAAAGCGACTCCAGCTCGAACGGCAGCGCGTCGCTTATCTGGCGCGCTTTTACGAAGGGCATGCGCACAGAGCGGCTGGTGATCTTGTCCGCCGGGAAAACCGCCGCCACATGGTCTTCCGCAGGATCGAAATCAAGGCTCCGCAGGGCGCCAGAAAGCGTTGCCTCGATTTTGCCGGGCGTATCCAGGCCGAACTTGACGACATTCCGCACCTCGTGGCCCCGGAAACGCTTTTCCACCACGGCAACCTTGATGTTTGCCGTCCCGATGTCTATCCCGAATATTCGCATTTTAAAACACCTTGTAGTAAAGCACGTCCACCGAGCTTGAGCTGCGCCGGTAAACCGCGCGGATCATCCGGGACGTTTCGCCGAATGTGGCGGCCGACTCGGCGGAGTAATAGTCGCTTTTCACTCCGATAAGGAGCGATATTTTCGGATACAGGTCCGAAACGCCCGGCACGCGCTTGATATCTTCCTTCACGGTGAAAGGGCTGGCCGTCCGCTCCCGGATTATCCCCTTGGCCACATCATCGCTGATGTCTTCGTCCAGGGCCATTAGCACCTTCTCCTCCGCCGTGTTTGCGTTGACGGCCCCCTCCGACCACACCGTGACGTACGGGCGAAGCTTGCGTATTGTTTCCGGGGCGAATCCTTTTACCAGCGCAAGCTCGTCCACGGAGTCGAGCCTGGCGTTCTTGGCCTTGTACGGTTTTTTAAGCGAAAGGTAATAGCCGTCCTCGGCCCCGTTGGAGCGCGGCTCCGGGTTGGAGTCCATCCAGTCCACAAGGCTATCGGCCAGTCCTTCGTCCAGCTCCAGTATCTTGAGAAGCCGCTGGAATACAGGGATCCATCTGTCTTCCGGATAGCCCCTGTCGGATGTGAGCCTGTTCAAGTCCAGCTTGCCGGACTCGTCCCGTATGGACACGAAAGCATATTCGTCGTCCAGCGGTATGGGAATGGAGCTTTGAGCCCACTCGTCCGTGAGCGCGTCCCGGGGCAATCCCTTTTTCGCGTCCTCCATCAGGATAAGTTTGGCCGCCGCCTGGCCGGAGCGGGCGGCGTACAGCGCGCGCGTGTCGTCCCGGAAACCGGCCGCCAGCGCCGATTGTATCCACGCCTTGTTGAACATGTCGAAAATGGCGATGGTCAATAGCGCCACCACGGTGATGGTGAGGATCAGGGCCATCCCCCCCCTGTTGGACAAAGGACGCGCGATTCTCATGATTTCCCCCCCACGGGCATGAGCGCCTGTTTTTTCACGGAGCGGCCCGTTTCATCGGCCAGCTCAAATTCGAGGCTCACCGCCTGGGGAAGCGCGCCCCCCTTGTTTTTCGAATCGTATGTGTCCGCCCACTCGCCGTTGGCGTAATAGCGCAGGCGGAAAGATTTGATTTTGTCCGTCACCTCCATCGCTCCGGCCATTTCTTTGGACGACTCCAGGTCGATTACGTACGGATTTTCGGAGCGGACGAGGGTGAGTATTTTCGTTTCCGGATCGGAGACGGTGTACCAGACGATCTGCGCCTGGTCGCTCCCCGTGTCCGGCCCTGCCATACGGCCGCCAAAGCCCGTGAATTTCAGCTGGCTTAACTCCTCGCCGCCGATTTTCTCCCCCTTGCCGGAAAAGATTCCCTGGGTGTTGTTCGTGTACATTGCGGCGGACGAAAGGTCCTCGGACATCTTGCGGATGATAAAGCGCGCCGTGTGATAAAGCTCCGCCTGCTCCTCCACCCCCCGCCCCGCGCCCAGCACGGCGGAGAAGGAGCCGAACACCATTGTGCCGATGATGGCCATGATCGCCACCGCGATAAGCGTCTCGATCAGCGTGAAGCCCGTTTTGTGTCCCGTTTTCATTTCTGCATGTACGCCTTGAGCCTGAAAATCCGGCGCTCTTTCCCGTCATTTGCGCCAAACACATAAACGCCCGTCTCCCACACGCCGCCAAAGGGGGTCTCCTTCACCTCCACGCGCCAGGCGTAGGCCGGATAGTCCTCCCGCGTCTTTTTCTCCGAGACCCCAGCCTCCGGCAATTGGCCCATGTAAAGTTTCTCCATCTCCTCGCGCCCCAGCGTCACCGCGTCGGTGAGCGAGACCGCCTCCGCATTCATCAAAAGCGCCTTGTTGTTCGCCGAAAGCAGCGTCACCAGCGCGATGGAAAGTATCGCCATGGCCACCACCACCTCCAGCAGGGTGAACCCCGCCGTGTCAAACAGGCCTGGCCGTGAATATCTTGAGCGCATGGTAACCTTCCAATATTTTCACCCGCCCCGTGAGCGGCGCCACGGTGAGCGTCATCTCTCGCCCCGCCTCGTCGGTCAGGTATATGGCCGCCTCCTCGGTGAACCCTCCGGGATAAAAGTGGATCGCCGCTTCGCCTTTCACCGCCTTGCCCTCCCCGGCGGTCTGCACGCCGGCGATATGCAGTTGGCCGGAAAGCTTCGTCTTTTTGGCAAAGGGCAGCCGCGTCTCCTCGAAAACGTTCTCCTTGTTCAAAAGCCACACGTTAAACTCGTTTTTCTCCATGTCCATCGTCAGCCGGTACACCATGCCGGTGGCCGCCGCCCTGTCGTACATGTACGATATGGTACCGGCGATCTTCCGCGCCCCGTACTTCAGCCGCGATGCGCCCACGTCCGGCAGACGCGGCACGAGCAGCCCCGCCATGACGGCGATGATCACCATCACCACCATAATCTCGATGAGCGTGAACCCGCCGCGCCGCCGCATGGCCGTCAGTCTATCTCCCAGCTGTTGATGTCGGCGTTGTTCCCTTCGCCGCCGATCTCGCCGTCGGAACCTTTGGACACAAGGTCATACTCGCCGCGGGTTCCCGGTGAGATGTACATATACTCGTTCCCCCACGGATCTTTCGGCGTCTTGGCAAGATATCCTTCCGGCCGCCAGTTTTTGGGGATCTGGCCGGAGGTGGGCTTGCTCACCAGGGCCGTAAGGCCCATTTCCGTCGTGGGGAAAACTCCATTGTCTATCTTGTACATGTTTAGCGCGGTCTCTATCGCCTTGATGTCCGTCTTTGTCTTCGTGATGCGCGCCTCTTCCGGCCGCCCCATGATCCGGGGGACGATCACCGTGGCCAGTATGCCAAGGATCACCACCACAACGAGTATCTCTATAAGCGTGAAGCCGGCGCGGCTCCTTTGTGCCAATGTCATTTTGCCTCTTCTCCTTTATCTATTTGACCACCTGGCTTAACTCGAATATGGGGAGCAGTATGGCCATGACTATAAAGCCGACCACCGCCCCCATCACCAATATGAGCACAGGCTCCACCAGCGACGTTATCGCCGACAGGGCCGTTTCCACCTCGAATTCGTACGCGTCGGATATTTTTTCCAGCATGTCCGGCAGCGACCCGGTGCGCTCCCCGGCGTCTATCATCTGCGTCACCAGCGGAGGGAAAAGCCCGGAGCGGCGCAATGGCGCGGCGATGGGCTGGCCCTCGGTGATGTTCACGATCGCCCCTTCGATGGCCTTTTCGATAAGGGTGTTCCCCACCACACCGCCGGTCACCTTCAAAGATTCAATCAGCGGCACCCCCCCTTTAAGCAGCGTGGACAGCGCCCTGGCGAACCTGCCGATGGCGGCTGCCCGCGCCAATTCTCCGAACACGGGCAATTTTAAAATCGCCGTATCAAAACGTTCCTTGCCCTCTTTGGTCTTAAGGTGGCGCTTGATCCATATTCCAAGCCCGATCAGGATCCCTATCAGCGCCCACCACCATTTTGAAAGGATGTCCGATACGAACAGCAATATGACGGTGGGCATGGGCAGCCCCTGGCGCATGTCCTCGAACATGGACTGCACCTTGGGGGTGACGTACGCCAGCAGGTACAGCAGCACACCGCTTCCGATCAGTGTCATCACCGCCGGGTATATCATCGCCGCCGTGACCTTGGAACGTTGCCGGAGCCGTTCCTCGCCGAAGGTGGCAAGGCGGTTGAGCGTCACGTCCAGCGACCCGGATGCCTCTCCGGCCCGCACAAGGTTCACATACAGCGGATCAAACTGGTCCGGATATTCCGCCATCGCCCCGGCCAATGGTGAACCTTGCATCACCTTTTCGCGGATGCCGGTGACGATTTTCTTGAACCGCACGTTCAAAGTCTGCTCGATGAGCGCGTCCAAAGACTCCACCAGCGTCAGCCCTCCGGTGGAAAGGGTGGCCAGATGCCGGGTGAACACGATGACGTCCTTTGTGGATATGCGGTCGGTAAGGCTTTTAAGCGGATTGGCCAGAAGCTCCCGCCGCCCGGTGTCCTCCGCCAGGGTGGTTATCAAAAGGCCCTTCTGTTTGAGCTTCGTACGGGCGGAGCGGGGGCTGTCCGCGTCTATGATCCCGGCGGCTTTGGCCCCGGCCGTGTCGTAACCTTTATATTCGAATACCGGCATCGTCTATACCTTCATCAATCCCAGTCCGATGTGACCCGCACAACTTCTTCAAGCGATGTGGCCCCGGACATCACGCTCTCCGCCGCCTGTTCCCGCATGCTCTTAAAGCCCTTGGCGGCGGCGGCGCGGCGTATCATGGAAGCGTCCGCCCGCTGCGTTATCAGCGAGCGGATCTCATCGTCTATCAGCAGCACCTCGAAAATGCCAAGCCGCCCTTTGTATCCGGAGTTCGCGCATTCGGCGCATCCGGCCGGATGGTAAAAGACCGTGTCCGGGGCGAATCTTCCCCGGTCCACCCCGAGTTTTGCGAAATGTTCATCGCTAGGTTTATATTGTTTTCTGCACGCGGGACATAGCGAGCGCACCAGTCTTTGCGCCAGCGAGGCTGTGAGGGACGAGGAGATCAGGAAAGGCTCTATCCCCATGTCCACAAGCCGTGTGACGGCCCCGGCGGCGTCGTTCGTATGTATGGTGGAGAAGACAAGGTGGCCTGTGAGCGCCGCCTGCACCGCTATCTGCGCCGTCTCCCTGTCGCGTATTTCGCCCACCATTATCACGTCAGGATCCTGCCTTAGTATGGAGCGGAGCCCGGAGGCGAATGTGAGCCCCACCTTGGCGTTCACCTGCATTTGCCCGATCCCGCCCAGCTGGTATTCCACCGGGTCTTCCACGGTGATGATGTTCTTGTCCGGCGAGTTGATGGACGATAGCGCCGAATACAGCGTGGTGGTCTTGCCCGATCCCGTGGGACCTGAGACCAGGATGATCCCGTGGGGGGAGCGGATGAGTTTTTCTATCACGTCCCGTACGTCCGCTGGCATCCCAAGCTGGCCGAAGCCGACGAGCATGGTGGACTTGTCCAGAAGGCGCATCACCACCCGCTCCCCGTGGGAGGTGGGGATAACGCTCACGCGCACGTCTATCTCCTTGCCCGCGATGACGATCTTGAGCCTGCCGTCCTGCGGCAGCCGCTTTTCCGCGATGTCGAGCCCGGCCATGATCTTTATGCGCGACACGATGAGAGACTGGAATTTCTTCGGCGGCTTGACCACGTTTCGCAGCGTACCATCTATGCGAAACCGCACCGCAAGGTCGCGCTCGTATGGCTCTATATGTATGTCCGACGCTTTTTCCTTTGCCGACTGCACAAGGATGGAATTTACCAGCCGTATCACCGGCGCCTCGGCGGACGTTTCCAGCAGGTCCTCCGGCAGGTCGTGGACTATGGCCGAAAGGTCCGCCTCGCCGGCGATGTCGCTCATGATCTCGTTGGCTGATCCGGCGGACATGTCATAGGCCTTGTTGATGGCGTCCATCAGCCCGTCCAAGTCCGTGGCCACGGCCTCCACCGGCACGCCGTAGATAAGCCGCAAGTCCGCCATTGGGCGCGGATCGTCCGGCCTGCCGGTTGCCACCACAAGACGCCCTTCCTCAAGCTTTAACGGCAGCAGTATGTTGTCCCTTGCGAACTGGAACGGCGTTCTGGCCACAAGCTCCGGGTCCAGCGATTTAACGTCCACCGCTTCAATCCAGCCGAGGCCAAGCTCGTCGGCGATGGCCCTGTTTGGCGAAACGGAGCCGCTTTCACCCGGGGCCAGCGCTGTGTCCGGTCCGGAGTTCATAAAGGGGCCCCGGCGTTACCCGGTTCAACAAGTTCCACCTCTCCATCTGGCTCAGGAGCGGGGGGCGGCGATGGAGCCTGGCTTTCTCCGGAAGGAGCGTCCACCGGTTTTTCCGGTTGGACCGGCGCGGCTGGCTCAGCATCCAGCGGGGATGGCTGCTCCGGCGCGGCTACTTCGCCCGCCGCCGATTCAGCCGGCTTTTCAGCGGGCGCAACGGGCACAGGCTGCTCCACCTTTTCCTTCACCCCGGATTTTTTCTCCTCCAGCTTTTTTTCCACTGGCGCGGCTTTTTCCGCGGCTGGTTCCTTGACCTCTTTTACGGCGCTTCCAAAATCACCTTCAAGCTGGGTGTTCACGGAAATCTTGCCCCGCTTGGAGTTGGTCACCGCGTCAGCGTCCTCCGCCTTGGTGATAATGTGCGGCGTGAGGAAGACGATCAGGTTCGTCTTGGTCTTTTGCTTCTTCGCCGATTTGAACAGCCAGCCGAACAGCGGCACGTCGCCGAAGAAGGGTATCTTCGTCTCCTGGTCGGTAAGGTCGTCACTCATCAGCCCGCCGATGACAATGTTCTGCGAATCATGAACGACAACCGTGGTCTTCACCGAACGGGTGAACGTCATGATGTCCTTGGCCACCTGGTCGGCGGTGGGGAGCACCGATGAAATCTCCTGGTACACGGCCATGCGCACCTCGCCGGAGTCGGATATCTGCGGCTTTATCTTCAAAGTGATACCCACGTTCTTGCGCTCGAAGGTGGACACCACGTTGCCCCCCGTGGTCTGCGACTGGCTTGTCTGGAACGGCACGTTCTTGGCCACGATGATTTCGGCCTCTTCGTTGTCGGTGGTCATGATGTTCGGCGTGGACAGCACGTTCACCCCGCTTTCCGACTGCATGGCGTGAAGCAGCGCCCCGATGTTGAGGAACTCCGCCCCGCCAAAGGATATCAGGCCGTCCACAACGCCCACCGTCAGCCCCTGCGGGGCGTTGAGGGGGTTTTGCGCCACGGTGTTGATGTTGCCGTAGTTCGTGCCGCCGATCCCCTGCACGCCGGTGTTGGTGAAGTTGGAAGTGGTGCGCCACTCTATGCCTAACTCCCGCGTCTTGTCGCTGGAGACTTCCATGATAAGCGTCTCCACGAACACCTGCTTGCGGCGGATGTCCAGCTTGTCTATCACCTGGTTGAGGGTCTCGTAATCGTCCACGGAGGCTGTGATCACAAGGGAGTTTGTGATCTTGTCCGGCGTGATGGTCACCTTGTCCTGCAGCTTGAGCGCCTGCGAGGGGGCGCCCTGCCTGCCTGCCTGGGCCGTGGCGGGCTGGGCCAGGGTCATGTTGTTTAGCACTTTGGCCACGTTCTCCGCGTCCGCGTTCTTCAGGTAGCGCACGTTCACGCCGCCTCGCCCGGTCTCCGGTTTCACGTCCAGCCGGTCAACAAGCGATTGTATCTGCTCCATCATCGGCTTTGCGGCGATCACGATGAGCGCGTTGATCCGCTCGTCCGCCATCACCATCACCTCCGCCTGGCTCCATCCTCCGGTGGCCGTCTGGGCTCCTGCCGCGGCCTGACCAGCCGCCGGAGCGGCCGTCCCTCCGCTTTTTACGTTGCGCGTCTTGAATATCTTTTCCACCTTGTCGGCCAGGTCTTTCGCCCCGGCGTACTTTAGCTGGATGACGGCGGTGATCTCCTCATGGGTCTGCGAGTCCAGTTGGTCGAGGATGGCGGCCAGTTTTTCCACGTTGGAGGCGTTGTCCACGATTATCACCGTGTTGGTGGCGCCAAATGCCGTGATGAAGCTATAGCTGGGGACAAGGGGGCGCAACACGTTCACTATGTCGTCGGCCTTCACATATTTCAGCGGGAACAGCCTTGTGATCATCCTGTCGCCCATCATGGCGGATGGCTTGAAGGAGCCGCGCTGGCGGGCGTCCATGGCCGGCACCACCTTTATCACCCGCCCTGCTTCCACCAGGGAATAGCCGTGGACCTCCAGCGTGGACTCCAGCACCCGTATAGCCTCCGCCGCAGTGACGGGCTGGGGCGATACGATGGTCACTTTGCCTTTCACTTTTTCGTCTATTACGAAGTTGCGTCCGGTGATCTCCGCGATGAACTTCACGACAAGCTTGATGTCCATATCGCTAAAATCAATATTCACCTTTTCGCCCGATTTCAAAGGTTCGGCCCGGGTGGACATGTCCACCTTGTTGGCGATCCCCCCGGCTGGTGATGGAGGTGGAGGGGGGACAGGCGCATCCGGCCGCGCCATGTCCGGCTTTGGCATATCAGGCCGGGCCATATCTGGCCGGGGCTTTGCCTGCATCACCGGCGTTGCGGGGGGCTGTTGCTGGGAAAACGGGGGAGGAGGAGGCGCGGCGGGGGCCTGTGGGGGCTGTGGCGCCTCCGGGGCGGGCTGCTGGGCCGCCTGCGCCCCATCGTCCACCACCTCCTGCTGCTGTGCGGCGGCCATGCGCGATCCGGCCGCGATGGCCAGGATGGCGGCGGTCAAAAGCAGCGCCGCGATGGTCTTTCTTTTTTTGATTCGGGTCTGTCCGGTCATTGCACGCTGAACCTCATGGATGATTTTTGACTGTTCCGCACAAGATCTACGTTGAAATCCGTCTCATTGCGGAGGGCCTGGAAAAGCTCCAGCCCCTTTTCCGCGGAGTTTAACTCTATGCCGTTTATCCTTTTGACCACGTCCTGGTTCTGCAACCCGATCTTGTCGAACAGCGAACCTTTGCGTATCGCAAAAATCTTGAATCCGTCGGTGGCCCCTTCCTTGGTCATGTTGGGCACCGCGCGCACGTCGGTCAAAAGCTGGTTCATGGAGGCCAGTTGCGATTCCAGGTACCGTTTGGATACGGAGTAATCGGTGTCTGACAACTGGCTCACGTCCTGGCCTGGCGTTCCCTTGGCCGCCATTGCGGCGCCCCTGCCCCCCATTCCGGCCCCCTCGCCGAATTCAACCTCCAAAGACTCCATCCGCCCCTGCCGGTTCAAGATCAGTTTGTTCCTGAAAATGGCGGATATCATGGCTCCGGAAACCTGGTCCCCCATCTTGAAAAGTTTTTGTTCCTTGCTATCCTGCAACTCTATGGCGGCCAGCCGGTATTTCCCTTCCGGATCAATCACTGTGCCCACCAGTTTTAAAGGAAGGGAAGTTTTCGGCGCACGCAAGTCCGAGCCCCCCCCCAGCATAGAGCCCATCGCCGGGCCGCTGTCCACCGTTTCCTCCGGCCGCTGGGCCGAGTTGAATATATTCTTTTGAATAATAAAGCCATAGTCCGTTTCCGCCGCCGGGGGAACAGGACGGAAAGGCTGGGGCGCAGGTTTGGCCAAAGCTGGTTTGGGAGCGGACGCAAAGCTTGCCGCTATGATCGCCGAAGCCGCCCCGGCGGTCACCCACGCAATCCAACCTATTGTAAACAGGTGGATTGCCGTCCATCCTCGTTTCGGTATCCGTATCTTCATCCGTTCACTTTATCGTTTGGCCACACGACACCATTGGGAGTGGTACGGACAGGGGAGCGTGATTTTAGTAAATACTGGATAAAAAGTGGCTAAATGGTGGAAAATTATCTTTTTATTTGCCCCGCCACACGCTTATATCGTCACCTATCGTATTCTCTATGGCCACGAGCGTCTTGTTCACCTCCAGCACCATGGTCGGCTTTTTCTGGCTCACTTTCACCATGGCTCCGGGGGCGATGCCAAGCGACAACAACTTGAACATCCTCCCTTCGTGGGGGGTGTTGATATGGGCGATGCGGGCCTCTTCGCCGGCCTTCAGGGAGCTTAACGGCATCACCATGCTGTCCACTGTCCTGCGCTCTTCCTCGCAGCATTTCCCTTTTGGGATGGGGGAGCCGTGGGGGCATGTGCGCGGATGGCCAAGCAGGATGCATATGGACTCCACAAGCTCCGGCGCCAGCACATGCTCGAACTCGCATGCGGCGTTCTCCGTCTCGTTCGGGGCCACGTTTAGCACGTCCGCCACCAATCTTTCGGCGAGGCGGTGGCGCCGGATAATGTCCCGCGCCACTTCACGTCCTTTGTCCGTAAGCTCGATATTGGTCCCGTCGAAAAGCACCACGCCGCTTGCCGAAAAATCAGTGAGCGATTTTTCAAACTCCCCGGTCTGGTCGTGGGTCCTCAATGATTCAAGGGTGAGGTCGTGGCACTCGTCCAGATGCCACAGCATCTCCAGGAACTCGTCTTTCCGGAAACGGTCTTCATCTCCGCCCATATCGGCCTTTCTGTGTTCCAAGCGTTAAAAAATGCCCAGCAGGGCGTTTAGCGCCGTCCCGGCTGCGATGGCTATCACCATTATGGCGCCGTTGATATAAACCGCCGTTTTCAGCCCAAGCTCCTTTATCATCATCATGGTGTTGGAAACGCAGGGGATGAAAAGGGTCATCACCACAAGCCCCACGATTATCTGGCGGATGTCCAGCGCCCCGGAGTCCACCATATTCTTAAAGTATACCGCCCCCAGTTCACGCCGCGCCAGCACGAGAATGAACACTTCCGTCACCTTGTCCGGCAGCGACAAAAGCCCGGTGACGATGGGTTGCGAAAGCTGCTTTACAATCCGCAGAAGCCCAGTTTTGTCCATGCCGTAAATGAGTATGGCCCCGCCCATGAAAAGCGGCAGCGCCTCCACGAGGAACGAGCGCACCCGGAAGTATGTTTTCCGGCCTATGTTCTTAAGATCGGGAGCCTTGAAGGCGGGAAGCTCCAGAATAAAGTCCGAGACGCGGTCGGTCTTCAAAAGCCGGTTTAGCAATATCCCGCAAACGATCTGGGTCAAAGTAACGGTCCCGATGACAAGCACGATTGCCGAAAAAGGAGTGGTGGCGAGGATCGCCAGCATCACGCCAAGCTGCACGGCGCAAGGGACGCCCAAAGCGATGAGAAACGCCGCGATCACCCTTTCCTTTCGCGATTCAAGCATCCGGCTTGTCATGGTGGCCATGGTGTTGCATCCGAACCCCAGCGACATGGAAAGCACCGCCTTGCCGGTGAGCCCCATATAGGAGAACATCCTGTTGGCAAGGACGCTAAGGTTGGGAAGGTATCCCACTTCTTCCAGAAAGCCGACTATCAGAAAGAACACCACAAGGATCGGCACCACGGTTTCAACGGCGTTCATCAGGCCCATAGTGACAATCCCGTATGGCCCCACCATGAAATCGCGCAACACTTGATTGGATATGGATGTCTCTATCAAAACGGTCAATGGGGCAAAGAGCGTCATGTGCAAAAGGTTGGCGATCCAAGTGGCCACGATGGCCACCCCCTGGAATGTGACCCACATGACGCCCAATAGTATCGGCCATCCGAAGACCGGATGGCGCGACGCCCAACCGGCGTAATGGGCAAACCCGGGGGCCGACACAAGCCGCTGCGCCGTGACGTTTTCGGCCACCCTGTCCGCCCATGCGGAGCAGGCGTTGAACACCGCCTGTTTCAAGTCCATCGTTGGAGTCTTGCGGCGCAAAGTTTGAGAAGCGTTCTTTATGACTTCCGCCGCGCGCTGGCCGAATTCGGCTAAAGCGAGTTTATGCTCTCTTTCGCCCCCCAGAAGGAACACCAGCGCCTCACCCCGGGAGACGCCGCGCCCGCTGCCCGCCAATTCCCTTATTACCGTGTCCACCGCTTCGTCCACCGCCGGATGGGGCAGCTGCACCACCCCTTCCTGCGGCACGGCCTTTTTGATCGCCTGCTCGATTTCGTTTAGTCCGATCGCCTTGGCGGCGTCAATTTCTATCACCGGCGACTTGATGCTCCGCGAAAGCTCTTCGGAGTCCACAGCCATCCCCCCCTTCCAGGCGGCGTCCGTCTTGTTCAGGGCGAACACCGTGGGTATGGACAGTTCGGCGATCTGCGAGAAAAGCGTGAGCGACCGTTTCAGCCGCGTGGAATCGGCCGTGAAAATTATCACGTCCGGCTTGCCTGTTATCAGCGCGTCGCGCGAAATGCGCTCCTCCCCGGAGAGCACATGCAGGGAGTTGACCCCCGGCGTGTCCCATATTTCGTATATCTCGCCGCCGATACGGCATTCGTCCCGGATGAGCTGAACTGTGCTGTGGGGATAATTGGACACCTCCGAATAGGAGGGGGCGAACATATTGAAGATAGCGCTTTTGCCGGCGTTGGAAAGGCCTGCGATCACTATTTTCTTTTTAGCGTGAGGCTTTGGCCCGGGCTGTACCGCGTCGTTCAAGGGTTTCGCAACCTTTGCAGGAACCCGGCTATATTATCCGCCGCGCGCCCCGCCGCCCCTTTTCCACCGAGCAAAAGCCGGATTTTGCCCAGTTCGCCGCGCATATGGTCACGCTTGGCCTGGGAGGTAAGGTATGGCAGGGCGGCCGCGGCCACATTCTGCGGTGTGGCGCTCCACTGGATCAGTTCCGGAGCGATTTCGCGCCCCGCCACAAGATTAGGCAGGCCGGCCCATTTAACATGGGCCAACGATTTTGCCAGCATGTATGAAAACGTGTCCGATTTGTAAACGATCGCCATCGGCGTTCCCGCTATGGCGGCCTGGAGTGTGGATGTGCCGGACTTGCAAAGCAGGAAGTCGCACGCGTTCATCACTTCCCATGTCCGCCCTTTGACGATCAAAGGATCGTCCCCGGCGGCCTGGGCCAGGCGGCGCATCATGCCCAAATCAACGGAATCGGCGCAGGCGGCCACGATCTTCACAGGCTTTGTGGCCCGTATGATTTTCACCGCGTCGAGCATCAGCGGGAACATCCTGTTCACTTCGCCGTTCCTTGAGCCGGGCAAAAGCCCAAGAAGAATCTGCCCCGCGTGCGCCCCGAACTCGGCCCTCAACGCTTCCCTGTCCAATCCTTCCATTTGCAGCTCGTCAAGGATGGGGTGGCCTGAAAACCTTGCTGGCACTCCCCACCCCTTGTAAAATTCCTCCTCGAACGGGAACACCACGAACATCATGTCCACCCAGCGTTTGACCGCGTGTATCCTGTAACTGCGCCAGGCCCAGAACTGGGGCGCCACATAATAAAAGACCGGTATCCCGGCCGCGTCCGCCGCCTTGGCCAGCCGCATGTTAAAATCCGGATAGTCGATGATTATCAGCGCCTCGTATTCTCCGGAGGATATCTTCTGCTTCATCTCGCGCAGGACCTTGAGGAAAAACCCGATGCATCCCAGCATGGACGAAACGCCCACCGACGACATCTGGGCGATGTCGTAAAAAGTGGCGCCCCCCGCCTCGCGCATCCGCTGGCCGCCGATGCCTTCCACGGCAAGGTTGTCCATGCGATCGCGCAGCTGTGAAATCAGCCGCCCGGCGTATATGTCGCCCGACTCCTCCCCGGCCACCAGCATGATCTTGCGTTGACGGGGTTTGAGAATGCCGCGCCCTATTGTGCTGTGAAGCGTATCTGCCATACTCTGAATATCGCTTCCAAAAATATTTTCCAGGACATCTTGGACTTGCCGCCCACCCTGTCTGTGAATACTATCGGTATCTCTTTTATTTTAAGCCCCTTTTTATGGACGCGATAGGTAAGCTCTATCTGGAACGAGTAGCCTTCCGACCGCACGGCGTCAAGGTCTATGGCCTCCAGCGTCCGCCTGCGGAAACACTTAAAGCCCCCCGTGACGTCATGAATTGGTATGTTGAGGATTGTGCGCGAGTACACGCTGCCGCCGATGGAAATCATCTTGCGCAACAACGGCCAATTCTCCACCCCGCCACCTTCCACATACCGGGAGCCGAGCACCAGGTCCGCTCTCTTTATCTCCTCCAGGAATTTTGGAAGGTACGCCGGATTGTGCGAAAAATCGGCGTCCATTTCGAACACAACGTCAAAATCCCGCGCCAGGGCATACTTGAAACCAGCTATATATGCGCTCCCCAGCCCCATTTTCCCGGGGCGGCGAAGGATGTCCATTTTCTCAGGATCGAGTTCCTTCATTTTCTCGACGATGACGGCCGTGCCATCGGGCGAGTTGTCGTCCACGACGAGGATACGGGCGGAAGGAACGTGCGAATGGATGGCTCCCGCGAGCTTCTCCACGTTCTCCGCCTCGTTATAGGTCGGGATGATAATCAGGACTTTTTGATCCATGCAAAAACCGCCTCAAATTCCAGCCGCCACCCCAAGCGGGTGGCCTGATATTGAAAACAGCTATTGTATTGCAAGGGGGCAGGGGGGTAAATAGCGGGATTTGACCGCGGTGGTTTCTTTGAAGCAGATTACGATTCGAGCCCATCAAGCAAAATCAAGACGCGCCTCTTGATTTCATCGCGGGTTCCACGGAATGCGGCCATGATTTCTTCTTCGGTCCCCTTGGCTTTCGCAGGATCCTCCAATGGCCAATGATCCTTGCGCGCGCCATGGGGCAGCGCCGGGCATCGCTCGTCAGCCTCGCCGCACACGGTGACCACCAAGTCCGCGTTTTGGATCATTTCATTTTTGAGGATTTTGGACTCCTGGCCGGAAATGTCCACCCCCGCCTCTTTCATCACCACGACAGCCCGTGGATTTTTGCCGTGCGCCTCGATTCCGGCGGACTGGACGCTGACGCCGCCACTTAATGTGCGCGCCCATCCCTCCGCCATCTGGCTGCGGCAGGAGTTACCGGTGCACAAAAACAGGATGTTGATTTTGCCCATATAAAAATACCGGCCTGATCATACGGCCAGGCCGGCCTGAAAACAACCTTCAGTACTTTATTACTGTCCGGAACGCAACACGCGCCGGATCGTCGCTTGTGCCGTCAATGTCGCGCTTTGCATACTCGAGCGTGAACGCAAGATTGCTCAAGTGATAGCGGGCCGCGATGGCATACTGCGAGTCCTTGGTGGCGGTGGCTCCGGTCTTCTTCGTGGTGTCATAGGCCTGGTATGCGCCATATACCTCCAGGGCCTTGGGGAGCACGAAGTAACCGACTCGTCCGTACCACCCCTTGATCTCGTAGCCGGGAAGGAGTGTGTCCTTGTCCCCGGTCTTCAAGGCGGCGTATTCGCCGTCTATCCAAAGCCCGAGGTCGGCCATGTTGAACTCGAAACCGGCGGAGTACATCATGCGGTCGATGTCCACCACGGTCTTGGTGTTCGAGTTGCTAACGGTGACGGCGCTGCCGTCGTCGCCCACCGCGCCGCTGTACGCGTTGAGGTTGACCACGGCGTTGTCATGCTTGTTAATGCCGTAGCCGGCGTTGATGCGCAGCCCGTCGATCGGCTTTGCGATGATGGCGGCGGTGTAGGCCGCGTCACCGAAACCGTTGGACCATATCGCCTTGCCGCCCGACAAAGAGCCGCCCACGTCACCGTTGTTGCCGTAGCCGTTGGTGGCGGAAATCTTCACCGTGGCCATGTCGGCGATGTTCTTGACGGCGAATTCGACGCCGCGGTCGCGGGTGTTGTTCGAACCGGCCAGAAAGTTTGTGATCTGGGTCTTGCCCGCGACGAACTCCTCGAGGTTAGGGATGGCCGAGCCGCTGATCACGCCCACTTCGTAGGAGCCGTAGGGGCGGAACTGGCCGATGTTGATCTCGAAATCCTTGCCAATGGGCCGGATGGTGGCCCACCCTTCCACGAGGAAGGCGGAGCTGGAAGCGCCGGTGCCGGAGCCGATGGATCCGGAACCGTCGAAGAACACGTTATAGCCCAAGACGCCGTCGGCCATGTTCCCCTTGGCTCCAAGACGGGCCTGCTTTAACTGGAACCCGAAGGACTTGTCCTTCCCCTTGTCTCCATTGGCGTCCACGGCGTGGTTGTAGGCGTTCTCGTCGAGAATGCCCCACATGGTCGAATAGCCGTACACCTCGTTGTTGTCGTTCACCTTGAACGCGGAAGCGTCCTTGGGCGAAATGGCGCAGAAGGCCGCCACGGCGGCGCCGTACGCCACCATCTTCTTCAGTCTGTTCATGATCATTTGCCTCATTAAGTTAAGAACGGTAAAAAACATGGCCGCCGATGGCGCGGCCCCCTCCTCACTCGATTTTCTTCAGCTCTTCGGCCACAACGGTCGCCGGTATCGGGAAGTATCCGTCCTTTACCACGACCTCCTGCCCTTCTTTGGCAAGGACAAGCTTGAGGAACTCCTTTGTGATCGGATCGAGCGGCTTGCCCGGCGCCTTGTTGATATAGACATAAAGGAAGCGCGAAAGAGGATATGTGCCCGCGTATGCGTTCTCCGCCGTGGCTTCATACACCTTTGCGCCCTCTTTTTCCGACAGTGGAACGGCGCGTACCCCGGCGGTGGAGTACCCGATGCCGCTGTAGCCCATGGCGCCCTTGTCGCCGGTCACCCCCTGCACCACAGAGGCCGAGCCTGGCTGTTCCTTCACGGTGTCCTTATAGTCGCCGTTTTTCAGCACGTGCTCTTTGAAGAAGCCGTACGTGCCAGAAGCCGAATTACGGCCATACAGGCTGATGGGCTTGCCCGCCCATTCGCCGGAAAGTCCCAGCTTGTCCCACGCCGTCATATCGTCCTTGGCCCCGCGCCTGCGGCTCTTGGAGAACACCGCGTCCACCTGCTCCAGGCTCATGGACTTTATGGGATTGTCCTTGTTGACGAACACCGCCAGCGCGTCCACCGCCACGCGTATCTGCGTGGGCTTGTAGCCGAACTTTTTCTCGAACTGGTCGATCTCGGTCTCTTTCATCCCGCGCGACATGGGCCCAAGTTGCGCAGTGCCGCTGATAAGGGCCGGAGGGGCCGTGGAAGATCCCTTGCCTTCGATCTGCACCTTGGTGTTCGGATAAAGCTTGTTGAACCCCTCGGCCCATAGGGTCATCAGGTTATTGAGAGTGTCCGACCCTATGCTCGACACGCTCCCGCTGACCCCGCTCACCTTTTTATAACCGGATATTTTTGGATCCACCTTCACCGTTCCGGCGGACGCCAGGCCCGCTGAAAGGTTGAAGGCCGCCACGGCCATCGCCATGATCAACGCTGTCAACAGATTCCGCGCACGATTCATTTTATTTCTCCATTTGGTTCCGTTTAAAACACAGGCCGGACGCGCGCCGCCCGCTCACGAAAAAACGATAGCAGAATTGGCGGCGGGACGATGTTAGGATTGCGTTAGAAAAACCGCCGCGATCTTAACGCAAACTTAACGTTCGCCGTTTTGTGTCGCGGTTAAACTTGATGGATGAACAAGGAGACGGTTTTATAATGACTGTTACCGCTGAAAAGATTTGCGATTCATGCAAGCAATCGCTGGACAAGGCCGACAGGGCCATCTCAGCAATAAGCCACGACATCAAGTCACCGATGGTGGCGATCGCCGGATTCACCGAAGCTCTCCTCAAGGAGACACCGGGGACCGGCAATGAGGAAAGATGGTCCGACTTCCTGCAAAGGATCAACAAGGCGGCCAAAGCCTCGCTTGCGCTGGTGGAGGACATCCTTTCGCTGGCGAAGATGGAAGCGGGAAAAGAGCCGGTGGAGCCTGAATGGGTGCATGACCTTGATAATGAGCTTAAGGACATCGTTTCAACTTTCCGCATGGAGGCCGAAGCCAAGGGTGTCAGCCTTGACTTGGAAATCAAGCCGCTTCCCGCTGTCCGGTGGGACATGCGCAGGCTGCGGTATCACGCAATCAACAACGTGCTTTCCAACGCGCTCAAGTTCACCCCGGCCGGAGGCGCTGTAACACTGAAAGCGGAAAAGCTGGACGGCGAAATCATTCTGGCCGTGGAGGACAGCGGACCGGGCATTCCGCCAGATGAACACGAACGGATCTTCAACAGGTTCGAGCAGGCCGGGATGCGGTCGCACCGTGTGTTCAAGGGGGCGGGACTGGGGCTGGCGAACGCCAGGCTTTTTGTGGAGCGCCACGGCGGCCGCATAAGCGTTGAGGACGCAAAGCCACATGGAGCCAGGTTTGTTATAACCCTGCCTGTGGCCTCAAACGCCATCTGAAAACAAATAAAAATCCCCGGCCTTCCGGGGAGGGGGGGGATGAAGGCCGGGGCGAAATGACAGAGGCCGTTTTTATTCCACCGATATCTTAATCGGCTGGGCCTTCTGGGTCTTGGGCACGGTCACCTCCAGCAGGCCGTTACTGTACGAGGCGGATATTTTCTCCGTGTCCGCGCCGACGAACCGGAGCGACCTTGCGAACGCGCCATAGCTCCGTTCCAGCCGGTAGATTTTTTCGCTCTTTTCCTCCGTCTCGCGCTTCTTCTCGCCGGATATGGTGAGAATGTTGTTGTCGCACTCTATCTTGATGTCATTCTTGTCCATGCCGGGGACTTCCAGCCGCACCTTGTAATCGGCCTCGGTCTCCGTGACGTCCATTGCGGGGGAATAAGGCTTGTCCCCGGGCCCGAAAAGGGACGCGGGCCATAACTCTCCGAAAAGGGACAATGCTCCGAATGGATCCAGATCGGCCATCGGACGCTCTTTTAAGTCTCTCCTTGCCAGCAACATGGTAAACACCTCCTTTAGCGATGATTAACAGTCTTCCTGATTTTTTAATAAAATCCGTATATCAAAAAGTCAAGCGGATCGCGGTTCCACTTTCACCATGGCGGGCCGTCGTCCCGCCTGCTGGTGGTGATATAAAACCGGTTGTCTTGCGTGTCAAGTTATGGAGGGAATAAAAAAAGGGGGCCGTGAAGGCCCCCGGGAAAATAGTTGAAAAGGATTCAGACGTCCGTTTTTTGCGCCTGTCCTGGTTCCTCTGCCTGCTCCCCTTGTTCGGACTGTTTGTTTTCGCCGGCTTCGCTTTTGAAAAAGTCTTTGACGAATGCGCCCCAATCGCCACCTTCGGCGGCGGCCTTCCTGGCCTTGTCCGAGCCTTTGCCGAGCATGAAATCGAAGAAAGAATTAAGCTTCTGGTCCACCAGGTCTTTTGTCTGGCTTATGTTCGCGCCGATTTCCTTGGGCAGATCGCCGAGTATCTTCATCGCCTCGGTGAACCCCTGGTTTATCGCCCCGCCCACAAGCTCTTTATATCCTTTCACCTGGTCTTCATAGGACATGTTCTGATGCTGCTTGGCGTACATCGGGAAAAACTGGAGGGCGAAATCGGTTATACGCTGCGCGGTGGCCTCCGGGCTGAACGGGTTTGCGTCCAGCGCCGCCGCCTGCGCGTCCACCACCTGTTGCGCTTGGCTCATCCGCATGTCCACCTGGACGCTCACCTCGGTGGTCTGCTTGTAATAAGCGGAGACTTTGGAGCCGCCGCTTTCCGCCTGGACGGAGCCTTCGAACGTCTGCTTGACGTTTGCCCGCACGGAAAGCTCCGTGATGGACTGGGCGAACTGGTCCTTCGCCATCTTGTTCCCGGCGAAGAAGTTGTTCAGCCGCTCGATAAGCTTGCCGATGAAATTGTCCAGCGATACGCTGTCCCCTTTTTGAGGGGTTGTGTTTTTGCCGTCGGCCTGGCCTGCCTTGGCCTCTTTGTTGTCGAAAGGATTGATTCTTTTGTCCGCCTGGGCGGTCACGCCGCCTGTTTCTATACCCGCCATAATGCACCTATGGATGAAGTTGCCCCTTGGATATATTATCGGCCACCAATGTCAGGACTTTAGCATAATAACGCCCCGTCTTGTGGAAAGACGGGACGTTCGAAAGAAGGGGGGGTACGCCTCCTTGCGATCACTATTGCTCGGAAGGGCCGCCTGCAGGCCGGTTCGCGCCGGGACCGGATTGGTCATCGCTCATTCCCCCCGGGCCGCGCCGTCCTTCCGATAGCAGGCCCATCTTCATCCGGTCGTTCATCTTGTGCTTCTGCTCCGGTGTGAGGATACCCATTATTTTTACCTGCAGCTCAAGCCGCGCCTTGTGCATCTGGCCATGGATCGCGGAGATTTCGTCAATGATCTTGTCCAGCGCCTTTGGATTTGGCTTGTCCTTTTGAAGCTCCTCTTCGAAGTCAATTTCCTTCACCTCCAGCCTTCCCTTGATTTCCGCGTGCTTGCGCCGCATCACGTTGCGCATGTCGCGGATCGCCGTGGTCTGCTCGTTTGTAAGGTTCAACTCCTGGATAAAGTCCATGCCGCCGGGCCCCTTCCGGGCGCCCGGGCCGCCCCCCATTCCTCCACCCATCCCCTGGGCAACCGCCACCGCCGGAATCAATATCAACATCGCCATAGCAACGATCAGCTTACGCATTGGTCACACCTCCGTTTATTCCGTAAATATCTTCCAACTGAGTCTCGATGAATTCATCCAGACTCGCACCCGGGTCTTCACCAAAATCAGGGGCCGAAGCCAAGACGCTCGCTTCCCCGTTGAACACCTCGGCCATGATTTCATTGACCGCCGCCGCCGTGGCAGGATCCACCGGCCCTGGCGCCGGAACCGAAGTCAGCCTCAAGGCGATTACAAGCGCGGCCATAGCCGCCGCCGCCGGCCAAGCCAACCTTGCCAACCTCGGGCGGAACAGCGGCCGCAGAAACTCCACTAGCCGCCAGCCGATTCCCGGATTTTGCCGGGGGGTCTTTTCAATCCGCTCCAGCACCTGCGCCCAAAGCCTGTCTGGCGCCTCGTGCCTTGCCGCTTTCTTGAATAGTCCGTCAATGTCCTTCATTTTCCCTCTCCATCTCCCCGGCGATTTGCGCAAGGTCGTTCCTTCCCCGCGCAATGCGCGACCGCACCGTGCCAACCGGCGCCCCGGTGGCCTCGGCTATCTCCTCGTAACTCAGGCCCTCGATCTCCCGCAATATCACCGCGATCCTTCGTTCCGGCGAAAGCCTTGAAAGAATCGTCATCAGCGTTTTCTCCGCGTCATCTTTTTCCGTTTGCGCCGCCGGATTGTCCTTTATAAAAATCTCCGGGCCGGCAATCCGCGCGGCCTCGTCCTTAAGCTCCATGGCCAGGTTCTTTTTACGCGCTCCGTTCAAGACGCGGTTGACCGTGATCCTGTATATCCACGTAGAAAACGAAGACCCGCCCCGGAACGCCGGAAGGTTCTTCCAGGCCGATACGAACACGTCCTGGGCTATGTCCTCCGCCTCGTCCGTATCTCCGGACATCCGCACCGCCACGTTCCACACGAAACCCTTGTGTTTGTCGAAGAGGATCCGGAACGCTTCCGTGTCCCCCTCCCTGGCCTTTTCGATTGTCTGCGTTTCGTCCATATTCCGAGTAATTAGCGGCGCGCCAAAGCCCGCCTCAGCGGTCAATCCATGCGGCATCATGCGCCAATCCGCCTTTTTACCGCCCGATGCGGCCCATGATCCCGAATGATCATATTACCCTTTTGCTTTTCTTTATGCCCTTTAGACAGCTCCGGCTTTATAAAAGTTCCCGTAATTGAGCCGTGTTAATATGGATCCAAGCGGAAATTAATCCCGGAACGATGGCCAAATATGCCCAACAGGTTGTTTAGATTCTTCTTTCCAGAGGAAGTGGACTTTTTCACCCCCATGGCCCGGATAATCGATTGCATGGCCGAGGGGGCGGAAGCATATATAGAAACCGCCGGGAAATCCTCCCTATGCGGCCCTGAAAAAATTGCCCTGCTCGACCATCTGAAAAAGCTTGAAAAGGAGGGGGACAACATACTGCGAACCGTGGCCACAGGCTTGAAACGCACATTCACCCCGCCATATCCGGCCATCGATATCCACAGGATGTTCGAAAGCCTGGACAACGCCATTGATCTGCTGGATGAATCGGCCAAAATCATCATCCACGCCAATTACCGTGATTACTTCCCGCCATTCGTGGCAAAGCAGTTGACGGCGTTCCTCAACGGGGCCCGGGAGGCCGGCAAGCTGCCCGAACTGATGCGCGATCCGAGGAAAAATTCATCCGCCATCACAGCCGTGTTGGAAGCCATGGGCCGGTGGGAGGCGGAAGGGGACAAGATTTATTGGGAAAACAAAAAGGCGCTCTCCGAGGTGATCAACAGCGCCGCGCAGAGCAATAACCTTGCGGGATTCCGGCGGGGGAGGATGGACGAGATGGCCCTCGATCTGCTAGAGCAGCTTGTGGACACGCTCCTCGATATAATCAAGAACGCCGAGGACATGTTGATCGAACATGCATGATCCGGCTTTCGCCCTTCTCACCGCCGTGGTGGTCCTTGCCCTTATATTCGATTTTATCAACGGATTCCATGACACGGCCAGCACCATCGCCACCTCCATCGCCACAAGGGCGCTCAATGCCAAGGGGGCGCTCATCCTTTCGGCGGCATTCAATTTCGCCGGGGCGTTCTGGTCCCACAAGGTGGCGGGCACCATCGCCACAGGGGTCGCCGCCCCTTCGTTCATGGACCTGAAGGTGATAATCAGCGCGCTGGCCGCGGCAATCGTATGGAACCTTGTCACGTGGTACTTTGCGGCGCCTTCAAGCTCCTCCCATGCGCTGATCGCCGCTCTTTTCGGCGCGGCGGCGATGAAGGGATTTGTGTCCGGAGCCGGGCTTGCCCAGCTTAACTGGCCGATGCTTTTGAACATAGCGGCGGCCCTTTTCACCTCGCCGTTGCTCGGTTTCATCGTTGCGTTCACCATGTTCAAGCTGATGACGGCCCTGGCGCGGCTTGCGGGAGCATGGCCCAACAGGGTCAACAGGGGGCTGGCCCGGTGGCAGGTGGTTTCGGCGGCTCTCATCAGCTTCTCCCACGGAGGCAACGACGCGCAGAAGGCGATGGGGATGATATCGCTGGCGCTGTTCGAGTCCGGCTACGCTTCGGACATTGCAGTCCCTCTCTGGGTGACCGCGTCCTGCGCTTGCGCCATAAGCCTAGGGGTGATGGCGGGAGGCTGGAGGATCATAAACACCGTGGCCAATAAGATCACCACGCTCCAGCCAGCCCATGGATTCTGCGCGGAGATATCGTCGGCGGGAGTCGTCCTTGCGGCGTCTTATATCGGGATGCCTGTGTCCACCACGCATGTGGCCGTCTCCGCTGTGGTGGGGGTGGGCGCCTCCAAAGCGTCCGGCAGAATGCACAGGGGGGTGCTGCTTAGCGTGGCATACGCATGGATCACAACCATACCCGCCAGCGCGGCGATCGCCGGGGGGCTGTATTTCGCTTTGGTCAGTATCTGAATCGGAGCAAAAGAAAAAGGACGGTTTTTGAAGCGCGTCCTTTCAATCCGGAAAATATCAAGCGGTCACGGAGCCGTTCCCCCGCCTTGGGATGGAGCCGGCTTCACCCGAAGAAATCGCAAGGTGAATCTTCACACACCGAAGCGTCGGTCTTAGCGCCCTTCTTGCCCGCTCTCTTGCCCGACCCCCTTCTTTCGGCTCCATCCCAATACTCGCCGTCGCTTAAGATCACTCCGGTGCCCCGGGCGACATCAATGATGGAAACCTTGCGTCTGTCACCCGCCGTCGCGGGCGTTTCTTTCGGATAAAGCAACATTGCCGGGCCCTCCGTTGAACTTCTCCACCTATATTATGCGCCCTTTTGGTTTAAAACGCCAAATAGCCGGATATGGACTTATGATAAATGCTATATATATCAGATAGTTACCCGCCAGCCTTGGCCGGATGCGAAAATTGGTACACCCCCAGCGACCCTATCACCAAAAGACCCGCCGCAACGCTTCCCAAATTGGGGATTTCGCCCATGAAAGCCACCCCGTAAACGAAGGCGAAAACCGGGATTAACAGCTTGAACGCCGCCGCGTCCGCCGCGCCGATCCGCCCCATACCGCCGTTGAACATAAGGGCGGGAGCGCCGGCGCATACTGTCCCGAAAAAGAGCGCCAGTCCAGTCTGCTCCATCGAGTGGAACTTCAACCTGCCTGTCAAAAGCACTATCGCAAGCGACGTGATGAAGGCTATCCAGAAGGACCACCGGGTGATGACCGCGCCTCCCGCCTCCATCACCGGCCTTTCTATCACCACCGTCATGATTGCGATCAGCGCCGCCGAGATCGTCAGCAGGATCACCCCCACCGCCTCTCCGGCGAAAACGCCCCGCTCCAGGCTGATCCACACCACCCCGAGAAAACCGGCCGCCAAAGCCGCGGCCTGCGGCGCCGAAAACCTTTTGCGCCCCATAAACCATGTCATCACGGCCACCATCAGCGCGTTTGAAATCACGATTACGGCGGCCAACGAAGGTGATATCACCTTGGCGCCTTCCATTATCATGATGCAAGTGACTGCGGAGCCCGCGCCATTTATAATCACGGGCCACAGGTGTTTCTTACGCAGTTTTCCGCCGCGCCTGCCGAGTAATTCGAGCGTTATTGCCCCGAACAGCATCCCCTGTGTCACCATCATGTCCATCCCGGCGGCTGGGTCCACCGCCCGGGCCAATGGATAGCCCGCGGCGAAAAGGGCGGCGGCGGTGACCAGTGCCGCATGAGCGCTGTTTAATGCAAGTGGCTTGCGTTGCTCGGTTGGCTCCATCTTTTATTTTGCCGAATGGGCTCCAACCGCGTTCGCCATTATATTTCTCAGCCCGAGTGTGGCCTGCGCAATGTCTTTAGCCGCGAAAATGGCGCTCACAACGCCGATTCTCTTCGCCCCCGCCGCGGCGACTTGCGCGATGTTCTCCTGGTTTATCCCTCCCATCACGGTAAACGGTATTGAGAGTGACCGGGCCGCTTCCCTCACAGGGTCAAGCCCCACAGCTTCCATTCCCGGCTTTGTTGGGGTTGGAAACAGCGGGCCGATGTTCACATATGTGGCCCCTTGCTTCTGTACTTCCAACGCTTCGGCCACGGAATGGGACGAACCGCCGATTATGGCGTCCGGCCCCAATAGCTTCCGGGCGGCGGATATGGGCAGATCGTCCTGCCCCAGATGGACCCCGTCGGCCTCAACCGCCGCCGCGATATCAGCCCGGTCATTTATTATCAGCAACATGCCGTGTTTTCGAGTCTCGCGGCGATATAGCATGGCAAGTTCGTAAAATTGCCTGACAGTGAGCTTTTTCTCCCGCAGTTGAACGATCTTCGCCCCGCCACGGGCAAGCGCGGCGATAACCTGTTCGTCGCTTATCTGCGGGCAAAGCTCCCGGCCGGTGACAGGATAGATGTCCACATTCAGAAAAGATGGCAAGCGCAAGGCCTATCCGCCCCCCATCATGCGTAACAGCTCCACCATGTCCCCTTCGGCCAGCCGTTTTCTGCTCAATTCCGCGCGGGGGATCACCTCTTCATTTACCTGGGCGGCAATGTGCCCTTCCACATTCAACCGGGCGATAAGGCTCGCCAGGGTGTCCCCTTCATCGGCGCTGGCCGGTTTGCCGTTTAGAATTATGTTCACGGCGCGCTCTCCACCGGGCGCAGGTTCGTGTCCCAATCTTTCCACACCTGCTCCAGCCCCAATGTGGCCAAGGCGCGCGTCACTTCCGCAGGGGACCGGCCATCCACCACGGGGAACTGCCCCTCGGCGGTATCTTCCGATCCGATGGCCGAATAGCCGCCGGGGCTCGTTTTCGACCCTGCGCTCACCTGGTTTATGCCGACGCCGAACAAGGCGTCACGCAACGCGGGGCTTTCGCGGGTGGAAAGGGTGAGCGCGATGTCCGGATTGGCAAGGCGCATGGCGGTTATCAGCCGTATAAGCTGCGCGTCTGTCACCCTGTTCTCCGGAGAGAATCCAGGCGGGGTGTGATGGATGCGGGGAAAGCTGACCGACACCATGGTCTGCCAGAAATGTTTCTGCAGGTACTTTACATGCGCCGCCAGGCATATGGCGTCGCGCCGGAAATCGCCGAGCCCAAGCAGAAAACCGATGCCGACGGACCGTATTCCCGCCTGCGCCACCCGTTCCGCCGCCCCCATCCTCCATTCAAAATCCTTTTTCGGCCCGGCCAGATGGACTTTTCTGTAAATCTCTTCGTCATAGGTTTCCTGGTACACGGTGACGCCGTCGAGCCCCGCTTCGCCAAGCCGCCTGTATTCGGCCACGGAGAGCGGGGCCACTTCGATCCCCACGAATACGAATCCCATGTTCTTGAGGAGTTTCACGCTCCCTTCAAGAAGCTTCATCGTCGTCTCTTTTTTATCTTCGCCGGAGACCAGCAGAATGCTGCGGTACCCTTCCGCCCGCAACCGTTCCCCCTCTTTTTCCACCTCGCAAAGCGACAGGGTCTTGCGTGTGTAATCGCGGGAACTGTTGAATCCGCAATAAAGGCATTTGTTCACGCAGGAACTGGACAGGTACATGGGAATGTAAAGATTGACCGTTTTGCCGAAACGCTGGGCGGTGAGAGCCCGGGCGGCGCCCTTTATATCATCGCAAAGCCCGTCAGCCGCGTCCGAAAGAAGCGCGAGAAAACCGTGATAACCTGCGGGGACGCGGGACAGCGCCGACCGCACCTCATCGGCCCCGGCATTGGCGATTATTTTTTGCGCACCATCGAGGGAGCCGCGCAATGACGACCATGTTTTATAAAATCCGCGATTGTCCATTACCGAAACTCCGGCGGAATATTACCAGGGAAGCCCAGAGACCGGGCTTGAGGCCTCGGCGGCGGCAAGGGGCTTGCCAAGCCCGGCAAGATACGCCTCGCGCCCGGCCTGCACCCCTTTTTTAAACGCGATGGCCATCCCCTCCGGGTTCTCCGCCACGGCTATGGCTGTGTTCACCAGCACGGCGTCCGCTCCCATTTCCAGCGCTTCGGCTGCGTGGGAAGGGGCGCCAAGCCCGGCGTCCACCACAACGGGGACGGTGGCCTGCTCGATTATTATAGCTATGCTTTCTTTCGTGCGGATCCCCTGATTGCTGCCGATGGGGGAGCCTAGCGGCATGACAGTGGCCGCCCCCATGTCCGCCAGCCTTTTGGCCAGTATGGGATCTGCGTTGATGTAAGGCAACACCGTAAAGCCTTCCTTGATGAGGATTTGCGCCGCCTTGAGGGTCTCCACCGGGTCGGGAAGAAGGTACCGGGGCTCTGGAGTCACCTCCAGTTTCACCCAGTCCGATATCCCGGCCCCCCGCGCAAGGCGCGCCAGCTTTACCGCTTCTTCGGCGGTCCGGGCCCCTGATGTGTTCGGCAGAATAAGGTAACGCGATGGGTCTATATGGGCCATGATATGGTCGTTCGGATTGGAAATGTCCACCCGGCGCAGGGCCACCGTCACTATCTGGGCCCCGGATGCCTCCACGGCCTGTTTCATCTGATCCGGCGAACGGAACTTCCCCGTCCCCAGAAGCAGACGCGAGTCAAACTTCCTGCCAGCGATCACCAGTGAATCGTTTCCAGCAACCATTGCCCCACCATCCAAAATACACCTGTTTTTCAATATAACATAAAGCGCGGACGCCTCCTGTCTTGTGTTGCTTTTAGGGCCGGACAGGGCATACTATATCCACAAAAATCGGCAATCCGGCGGCAATATCAAGGCATGAGCGAAATATCAAGTTTCGGGCAGTACCTGGTGGACAAGGGGCTTATCACCCCCGAACAGCACCAGATCGCCGTCCGCATGCAGAATAAGAACAGGTTGATGGCGGAAATCGCCGTGGAACTCCATTTCCTCCGCCAGGAGGACGTGTATGAGATAAGCGATTACATGGAGAAAAACCCCGGCGTCAAATTCGGCGAGGCGGCGGTCTCCCTCCGGTTCATCAACGTCAACCAGCTAAGGTACCTTCTGGACGTGCGGACCCGTCGCAAGGTGATGCTCGGCGACATCCTGGTGCAGCAGGATTTTATCACCGAGGAAGCGCTGCTGCGGGAGGTGATGGGGTTCAACCTCAAAAGGCGGATGCTCAAAAAGATACTTCTGGTGGAGCCGAGCCCGACTGTCACCAAGATCCTCGATCACATGCTAAAAAAGTTCGGGTACGAAGTGGCCAAGGCGAAAAACGGAGAAGAGGCCATGAGCCTTGCCAGGACCTTCGGGCCGGACATCATGATCACCACCGGGATATTGAGCGACATGGACGGCTATTCCCTGTGCTCCAGGCTTCTTTCCGAGGTGGCCACCGCCGGAATGCACATGATCATGCTCTCGTCCGACGACACCATGACCTCCATAGACAAGGCCTTCGATTCGGGCGTGAACCATTTCGTGAAAAAGCCGGTGAACGAGACGGAGCTTTTCAACGTCATATACCAGATCGAAAGGGAAGAGGCGAACAAGCGGTCGGAAAAGATCCTTGTGGTGGACGACAGCGCCGGAGCGCGCCGCCTGATAGTCAAGGAGCTTGTAAGCGCGGGCTTTAACGTGTTCCAGGCGGAGAACGGCATAGAGGCCATCGAAAAGGCTAGGCGCTTGAAGCCGGACATAATCACGATGGACATCGAGATGCCGCAGATGGACGGGCTGGCCGCCTGCAAGGCGTTAAAGGAGAGCCCGGAGACCGAGGACATCCCGGTGATACTGGTGTCGTCCCTGTCGTCGCCAATGATGATAGAAAAGGGATTCGACGCGGGCGCGGTGGAGTTTTTCACCAAGCCGTTCCCTTCGGGAAGCCTGTCCAGCTATGTGCGGATGCTGTTTGAGACCAGGAAGATACCCCTTGGCGAGCACGTGCTTGTGGTGGACGACAGCGCGGTCATCCGCCACATTCTCAAGTACATATTCAGGAAGAACGGCTACAAGGTGACCGCCGCGGAGAACGGCGCGCAGGCCATGGACCAGGTGAGAAAGACCCAGGTTGACCTTGTGGTGACCGACGCCCAGATGCCGGTGAAGGATGGATTGGAGCTGACCCGGGAGATAAAAGACGACCCGTCGCTAAAGCACATTCCGGTGATCATCGTCACAGCGTCGTCGTCCAGGGAGAGCATCGTAAGCGGCCTTGCGTCCGGCGCCAACGACTACATAATAAAGCCGTTCGACGAGGCGGAGCTGATCGCCCGCGCGGGGGTGCATATCCTCAACAAAAGGCTGTATGACGAGGTGGTGCGGGAGAAAGAAAACCTGCGCAGGACCAACGATCTGAAAAACAAATTCCTTGGAATGGCGGCCCACGACCTTCGGAGCCCCTTGGGGTCCATTTACGGCTTCGCCCAGTTCCTTCGGAACGATTTTGACAGCGTGGACCGCGACCAGGTGATGAACATCCTGGACATAGTCAGCGAGGCGTCCGACCAGATGCTCCACCTGATAGACGACCTTTTGGACATCTCAGCCATTGAAAGCGGCAGGATAGATCTGGACATCAGGACGCACGATCTTGGCAAGGTTGTGGCCGGCAAGGTTACGCTTTTCAAGAAAATAGCCGAACGCAAGGGGGTCGCCATGCGCTACGACGCGCCCCACGGCTCCGCCGCCGCCAGGTTCGATGAAGGAAAGATCAACCAGGTGGTGGACAACCTTCTGAGCAACGCCATCAAATTCACGAACAAGGGGGGCGAGGTGGCCGTCACGGTGATAGACGGCGTGGACGGCGTCAAGTTCTCCGTGAAGGACAATGGCGTGGGAATACCCAAAGAAGAGCAGAACGCGCTTTTCAAAAGTTTCGCCAAATTGTCCGTCAAGCCGACGGGGGGGGAGAAAAGCACCGGGCTTGGGCTTGCCATCGTATCGAAAATAATAAAGGCCCACGACGGGATAATAGGCGTGGAAAGCGAGCCGGGCAAGGGGAGCGAGTTCTTCTTTATATTGCAGAAGTGAAGCAGGACAATGCGCCATGGCCAAGCCCCGGCGTCAGGCTAATTATAAACGTCCTTTCTGTGGCCTATTTTTAATACATGGATCGTCGCCTGCTGATCCAGCATTTCGCATATAATCCTGTAATCGCCGACCCTGTAGCGCCACATTCCAGCTTTGTCGCCGATGAGCGCTTTGCCGAATTTTTTGGGCTCTGGCGCCACCCTGTCTTCAAGGTAATCAAGGATGGCCGATTGCCATTTAGTGTCCAGCTTCTTTAGCTGTTTTCCCGCGGTCGCTGAAAATCTAACGCTCCAGCCCAAGTTCTTTCCTTATTTCTTCAAGACTTTTCGTAGGCTCATTCCTCTCCAGAACGGCGATTCCGGCAAGGTAATCCTCGCGGTCGTCAAGAAACTCCCGGACGGCCCTTTTGACGTAATAGCTTCGTGAGCGCCCGGTTTTATCAGCCAGTTTCGCAAGCCGCTCTTCAGTTTCCGGATCAAGCCTTACAGACAACATAAATCAATCTCCAATGAGTCATACGATGTCATACACAATATGGCATTGTGTGAACTTTCCAGTCAACCTCTTTAACAATGCCGTGCGCTGTATTGCGTCCGCTCCTCCCGCTCCTCTGCTATAATCTCGGTTTTTACCGCAAAATATTTTCCGGAGTGACCGAACGTGGAAGAGTTGGCAAGCCAGTACGAGCCTAAAAATGTGGAGGAGCGGTGGTACCGCGAATGGATAAACTCCGGCGTTTTCAAAGGGGATGACACCTCCTCAAAGCCCGCGTTCTCCATAGTAATACCCCCGCCAAACGTCACCGGCGCCCTGCACATCGGCCACGCCCTGAACAATACGCTCCAGGATATCCTTTGCCGCTACAAGCGGATGGACGGCTATAACGTTCTTTGGATGCCGGGAACGGACCACGCCGGGATAGCCACCCAGAACGTGGTGGAGAAAAAACTGGCCGCCGAAGGGATAAACCGGCAGGCCCTGGGGCGCGAAAAATTCATAGAAAAGGTGTGGGAGTGGAAGGAGCGGTCCGGCGGCACGATCATAGGCCAGCTTAAAAGGCTTGGCGCGTCGTGCGACTGGGACCGCGAACGGTTCACCATGGACGAGGGGCTTTCCAGGGCGGTGCGCGAGGTGTTCGTGTCACTGTACGAGGAGGGGCTCATTTATCGCGGGGAGTACATGATCAACTGGTGCCCCCGTTGCCACACCGCCCTGTCCGACCTGGAGGTGGAATATCACGAGCGGGACGGGCATCTGTGGAGTGTTCTGTACCCGATCGAGGAAGGGGGCGAAGGGCTTGTCATCGCCACAACCCGGCCGGAGACGATGCTGGGGGACACAGCCGTGGCAGTCCACCCGGAGGATGAGAGATATAAGAAGTTCATCGGCAAACATCTGGTCTTGCCTTTGACCAGCCGGAAAATCCCTGTTATCGCCGACGAATATGTGGACAGGGCCTTCGGGACCGGCGCCCTGAAAGTGACCCCCGCCCATGATCCCAACGATTTTACGATAGGAAACAGGCACGGCCTGCAAAGGCTAAAGGTGATCGCCGACGATGGGACGATGAGCGCCGGCGCCGGAGAGCCATTTGCCGGGCACGACAGGTTCAAGGCGCGCAAGATGGTGGTGGAGGCGCTGGCTGAAAAGGGGCTTCTGGTGAAAGAAGAGCATCACCGCCACGCGGTGGGGCATTGCTACCGGTGCCAGACGGTGATAGAGCCCAACCTTTCCAAACAGTGGTTCGTGAAGATAGCGCCGCTGGCGGAGCCGGCGATCAAGGCCGTGGAGGATGGCCGTATTCAGTTCGTGCCCAAACACTGGGAAAACCTTTATTTCGACTGGATGAGAAACATCCGGGACTGGTGCATAAGCCGCCAGATATGGTGGGGCCACCGCATCCCGGCATGGACCTGCGCCGATTGCGGCGAGGTGATGGTGCTGCGGGAGGATCCGGAGAAGTGCGCCCTTTGCGGCAGCGTGAACCTGAACCGGGAGACCGACGTGCTGGACACATGGTTCTCTTCGGCCCTATGGCCATTTTCCACCATGGGTTGGCCCGGAAAAACAAAAACGCTGGAGACTTTTTACCCGACCTCCACGCTGGTGACCTCTTTCGACATCATTTTCTTCTGGGTGGCCAGGATGATAATGATGGGGCTCAAGTTCGCCGGCGATGTCCCTTTCCGGCATGTATATATACACGCCCTCGTGCGGGACGCGGAGGGGCAGAAGATGAGCAAGTCGAAGGGGAACACCATTGACCCTCTGGACGTGATGGGCAAATACGGCTCCGACGCCATGCGCATGACGTTGACGGCGCTGGCCGCGCAGGGACGCGACATAAAGCTTTCCGAGGAGCGCATCGAGGGATACCGCAACTTCGCCAACAAACTGTGGAACGCCTCCCGTTTCGCCCTGATGAACCTTGCCGGGTTCGATTTTTCGAAAACGGGCGTGGACCGCGGCGATCTGGCCCTGGCGGACAGGTGGATACTCTCCCGGCTGCAGAACACGGTCAAAGAGGTGCGTCACGCGCTGGACGAATACAGGTTCAACGAGGCTGCGTCCGCCATTTACCAGTTCACGTGGCGGGAGTTTTGCGACTGGTACCTGGAATTGATAAAGCCGAGGTTGTATGGCCACGAAGAGGGGGGCGACGCCGCGCGCAACACCATGGTTTTCACGCTGGACAACATACTGCGCCTGCTCAATCCCATAATGCCTTTCATCACCGAGGAATTGTGGCAGAAGATAAAGCCTTCCGGTGATTTGCTGGCCCGTGCGGCATTTCCGGCGGTGGATGATAAGTGGATAGCGCCCGCCATCGAGAAGGACATGGCGGTGGTGATGGAGACAACGGTGGTGATAAGGAACATCCGGCACGAACTCGGCATAAAACCATCCACGCGCCTTTCGGCGGTGGCGCTGGTGAAAGACCACGAGGAGGTCCTGGAGACGGTGGCCCGGCAGGCCCCGTTTATCGCGAAACTTTCCAACACGGACATAACGCCGTCGGCCGACCCCGCTTCGCGCCCGAAAAGTTCCGCAGTGGGCGTGGCGGGGGATGTGGAGGTGTTTGTGAACCTCGAAGGGCTCCCCGAGGCGGCGGAATGGAAGGCCAAGGCATTAAAGGAGCTGGCCAGGCTGGAAAAAGAGATAGGGATTTTCGAGAAAAAACTCTCCAACGAAAAGTATGTGGCCAACGCCCCCGCCGAAGTTGTGGAGAAAGACAGGGAGAAACTGGAAGGCTACATCGCCCGGGCGGCGAAGCTGAGAGGATACCTGTGATTGAGTTTACCCGCCTCGGGGTGTTGGTCAAAAAGACCAGCGTTTTGTCCTTTTGCTCGTTGTAGAACTCACAAAAACATTGACAGCCGCATCCTTCCGGTGTAAATACTGTCCTGTCAGTCATAACAGCGTTGCAAAGGAGACCGAAATGGGCGGTAAGAAAGCGCGGTTGTTGCACTCACTCACTCACTCACTCACTCACTTTCTAACTTTCTAAACACGTTTCTGGCTTTAGCGCTCGGCGTGGCGCTGGCGTTGCCCATCTCCGCCTGCGAGGCGAAAGCCAAACCGTTCAAGGGCGAAACCTACCGCACGCTGGACGGCGGCACAGTCGTAAGAATCTACTCCGCCGATGAGCTGGAAATAAAAAAGGAGCGCGCCCCCAACATCGTGGCGAAGTACACCCTCGAAGAGGGGGGTAAAAAGCTCCGCGTATCGTTCACCGCCCTGGGCACGACCACAGCCGTCTATTACGAAATAACAAATGACGGAATAGTTGATGAGCATGGGGCCACACTGTACTCCACCGCCGCCCTCGATTCACGTTTGAAGGGGTTGCGGGCGGAAGCGTCGAAACTGCTCGTCCCTGTTAAAGGCGGTTGTTTCGACATGGGTGACACGTTCGGGAATGGCGGTTCGGATGAGAAACCGGTTCACCGCGTCTGCCTGGACGATTTCAAGATGGACAAGTACGAGGTTACGCAGTCAGCGTACCAGTCGGCGATGGGGAATAACCCTTCACACCATAAAGACTGTCCGGACTGCCCGGTGGAGCAGGTGACGTGGGACGAGGCGAAGGGGTATTGCGAAAACGTAGGTAAACGATTGCCGACGGAGGCGGAGTGAGAGTATTCAGCGCGGGAGGGCGGGAAGAATGTGAAATACGGGACAGGGAAGAACGAGCTAAGCATGAACGACGCGAATTACGATTACAAGGGGACGAAACCTGTGGGGAGCTACGCGCCCAACGCGCTGGGTTTGCATGACATGGCTGGCAACGTGTGGGAATGGGTGGCGGACTGGTACGGCGCTTATTCTTCGGGAGAGCAAAAGAACCCGAAGGGGCCTTCGGATGGGACGCATCTTGTGTTGCGCGGCGGTTCGTGGGGCGCTTACCCGGACGACTTGCGCGCGTCCGTTCGCCGCGTCGTTCCGGCGTACCGTAGCGGCGCTAGCGGCTTTCGTTGCGTCCAGTAAGAGTTACTCTTTTCCCTTTTAAACCCAGATTTTTCATTTGAATTGTAGGGGCGACCCGGTGGGTCGCCCCTACATCGGATCGCTTACCGAAACCACTGATTTTGTTTCCATTAAAACAATGTTCGAGCGTAAAATCGAATTCCAGTTTCTAAATGCGGAATCAGTCCTGATCTCATACAAAACCTGGCGCTAAAAAAGTGATCGCCTCATCACCAACTTCTACCCCTGTTCGGCAATCTAATCAATTGCTTGCTCTAATGGCTTCCATTAGAAACCAGTCCTAATGGAAAATCTCGGTTAAACTCTTACGCTTTTTTCCGCTCCGGATTTTTCATCCTGATCCCCCGGGAGCGCGGGCATCTTGCCCGCATCTTCTGAACGCCGCTTCGATGGCGGCGTTCAGAAGGAAAAGCCGCGCTTAAATAAAACAACGGTAACGATGGCGTCACCTTTCTTTTTCGGCCTATCGCGGCGTTGAACCGCGATAAGCCGATTGCGGGTGTTATCGCAGTGGCCGCGCCACCCCGCGCTCCCCTGGGAGAAAAAAGATTCCGGGGTGACTGCCATTGCGGGCTGCAACATCCAGGACAGCAACAAGCAAATTCAGGCGGAAACAGCCTGGCGGTGAGTTCGCCTGGTTCTTTTTGGCCTGCCGGAGGTCTTTACACCCAGCGTAAGGGAGTATCCCATCGCGTCAAGAATTTTATGAATGCTCTTCCAATTGGGATTTCCTTTTTCCGACAGAATTTTATAAAGATTTTCCCGGTTCAAATTGGCTTTCCCCGCGAATTCCGTCATTTTTATCCCATGGGCTTCAATGACGTTCCTTAACGCCACAAGAAACATTTTGGGATCGCTGTCTTCCAGAGCCGCTTTTAAATATTCAAAAGCCTCCTTCTCGTCTTTTAGAGAGCCGATCAACCATTCATGATATGAAACGCCGGGCGAAAGAGGCTTTTTCATTGTTTTTTTCTCTCCTTGTAATCAGCCCAGTAACTTTTGGCCGCCGCTATATCTTTCCGCTGGGAGCTTTTCGGCCCGCCACACAGGATGACGACGATTGTGGCTTCGTCCTCGCCAAAATAGATTCTGTAACCCGGCCCGAAATGAATTCGTAATTCCTTAACGCCTTCTCCGGCCGGTTCACAATCGCCATAGACGCCATTCTCAAGCCGGTCAAACCTGTTTTTTATAATGCCCCTGGCTTTATAATCCTTTAACGAGCCAATCCATTCGATGAACGGCCTTTTGTCATTTCCTGTTCTGTATATGACCAGCCGTTTATGAATTTCTTCCATGGTTTTAATGTAGCTATTAAACTACATTTTGTCAATAGAGGATTCATGTTGCGCGGCGGTTCGTGGAACAATAACCCGGACAACTTGCGCGCGTCCAATCGCAACAACAACGATCCGGCGAACCGCAACAACAATAACGGCTTTCGTTGCGTTCAATACCCTTCGCCTTCATAGGCCGGAGTCCGGCGGTTTACGGATCGCCGGAGAGCGCCATTGGAGGGTACATGGGGTTCCGCTCCTGTGATGGGCCTCGCGGCCTGTCCGAACACAAAAGAGGCTCCGTCCGGCTGGCAGGATGACCGCCGAAGGCCGGGCGGCGCCAGTCCGGATAATCATATAAAAATAATCTGTTAGCAACAAATAGAAATGTCCGGTTTAGTAGCACATGAATTGTCCGCTTTGTCCATCCGGTGATTTCCGATTAATCCCGGCGGGGCCGCAAGCGGCGGACAGTTACGCCGCGGCCTTCCTTTTCTTTTTGATTTC